>JBKJRR010000085.1:0-18835 GCA_046594635.1 Burkholderiaceae bacterium | reverse complement strand
ACGCGGTCGCGTGAATTCGCGGTGATGCGCGCGCTCGGCGCCAGCAGCCGCCTGCTGGCGCAGGTGCAGCGTGCCGAACTGCTGGGTGTCGGTGCGCTGGCCGGCGTGCTGGCGTCGATCGCGGCCATCGTCGTCGGCTGGGCGCTGGCCCGTTACGTCTTCGAGTTCAGCTGGAACGCCTCGCCGCTGGTGCCGCTGGTGGGTGGCGTGGCCGGCGCATTGCTGGCACTCGGCGCCGGCTGGTGGGGCCTGCGCGACGTGTTGCGCCGGCCGGTGATCGAGACCTTGCGCCGTGCACCACAATGACGTTTTGACCGAGGCCGCCGTCATGGCACCCGGCAGTTGCAGGAAATCGACCCGTGCAGATCCAGGATAAACCGAAGTTCGAGACCCCTTTTGCATGGATGGGCGGCGAAGACCGCGTGTTGGCGTTGACCGAGCGGTTTTACGATCTGATGGACCTGGAGCCTGCGTACGCGCAGTTGCGTGCGGTTCACGGCAGCGATCTGGCCAATGCGCGCCAGCGATTGTTCTGGTTCCTGTGCGGCTGGCTCGGTGGTCCGCAGTATTACACCGAGCGGTTGGGCCATCCGCGGCTGCGGGCGCGCCACATGCCATTCGCCATCGGTATCACCGAGCGTGACCAGTGGCTGGCTTGCATGGATCAGGCGATGGGCGAGACCGGTGTGGATGCGGCGCTGCGCAAGCGGCTGAACGAGAGCTTTTTCCAGACCGCAGACTGGATGCGAAACCAGGGCGCCTGAGCCAGCCGGCGTGGCCGCTTGTGCAGTGGGCGGGGTCCGAGGACGCCCACACCCGATCAACGGTTCAGCGGGCGCGAACGTACATCCTTGCGCAGCTTGTCGAATCCGTGCCAGGCCATCACGCCTAGCGCGGCGGATACCAGGAACAGCCAGGCACTCAGGCCCGAACTGCCCGGCACATAACCCTGTGCGTCCCAGCCCAGATACAGTGCCATGCCCAGAAAAGGCGCAAACGCGCCACGCACCCCGGTCAGCGTGACGTGGATGCCCATGTAGGTTGACAACTGGTCGCGCGGGGCAAAGTCGTTGTGCCCGAGTTGCCAGGCCAGGTTGCCTCCACCACCGACGATGCCGGTGATGACCCGGCCCACGGCCAGCCAGACCAGTGAGAAGGTCCAGGCGCCCCAGAACATGAACAACACGCCGACCACCCAGCCGGCATTCTGTCGGGCCCGGAACTCGGTCACATGCACCCTGTCCAGGTAACGTGCCCACAGCGGCATCGTGGCCAGGTTCAGCGTGAAAGGGATCAGCATCACGATGCCGATGCTG
This sequence comes from Burkholderiaceae bacterium, assembly GCA_046594635.1. Classification (GTDB taxonomy): domain Bacteria; phylum Pseudomonadota; class Gammaproteobacteria; order Burkholderiales; family Burkholderiaceae_C; genus CAISIP01. Next base: position 17,519 of record JBKJRR010000085.1, on the reverse strand, counting down.
ACCACATAGCTGGCAGCGAGTTGCTTGGACACCAGATAGACAAGAGGTGGTTCGAGCATCATGTTGGCCATGCCCGCGGTGAACTGGTGCAACTGGTAACGCGCATACAACTTGTCGGTGCGTAACACCTTGAGGAAACTGTCGCGGCGCCCGCCTTCCTTGGTGCCGCGGCGCTCAAGTACACGATGGCGCTTCTCGCCCTGCACCAGCACACCACGGAAAATCCACACGCCGATGCAACCCAGCGCTGCGCCGGCGGCATAAACATAACGAAAGTTCTCCGGCTGCGCATCCAGTGCCCAACCGGCCAGGCTGGTGGTCAGCACCACGGTCAAGCTGGTGATCGCCTGCAAGCGACCGGTCGCGCGGGCGCGCAGCGCGCGGTCGTAGTTCAGGCTCCAGGCCACGCTGCGCACCGTGATGATGCCGACGAGCAGGATGCGCGCCGTGATCACACTGGTGAGCAGGATCCAGCTGCCTTCATGCGAACGTGGGCTCAGCGCGATGGCGACCACGCACAGCAGCACCAGCAACTGCAAGGTCACCATCATCGGCACCTTGGAGCGGCCGGAAGCGAGGCGGGTCCAGAAAAAACTCGACAGATTGCCGAACATCGGCGCAGCCGAGATTACGGCGATGACCCAGGGCTCGACGTCGAAGGCCTTGGCCGCCACCACCGATACGAAACCACCTTCCATCAGGCTGGTGGCCAGCGGCAGCGTGAGTTCGCTCAGTTGTTCGCGCTGGAAGCTAGTGCGGACCGCCGGATCGAGATCCGGGATCTGGAAGAACTTGTCGAATGGGGGCATGCAGGCGCAGGAGGATCGGCAAAGTAGCCTGATTCTAGGAGCCTGCAGGGCTTGGGGACGGTGCTGTGCCTACAGCCATCACTTCGCGTTGCCCGGCTGCAGCAGCACCACCAGCGCGCCAGCGCCACCCTCGGCCGGACGGGCCTGTACGAAGGCCAGCACCTCGTTTTTCTGCACCAGCCAGGCGTGGACCTTGTTCTTGAGCACAGGTGCCTTGCCAGGCGATCCCAGTCCCTTGCCGTGCACCACGCGGACGCAGCGGATTCCGTGCAGTTGCGCCTGGCGCAGGAACAGGCCGAGTTGTCCGCGCGCTTCGTCGCTGCGCATGCCATGCAGGTCGAGCTGGCGCTGGATGCTCCAGTGTCCCTGGCGCAACTTGCGCGTGATGTCGGTCCCGATACCCGGCCGGCGAAAGCTGAGCTGGTCGTCGACGTCGAGCAGGGTGCTGACGTCGAACTCGTCACTGATGGACTCATGCAGAACGGCCTGCTGGTCGCGCAGATGCTGGCGCGGTATTGGAGCCGGAAGTGCCTGACCCAGGTTGGCGCGCCGCTTGTCGGTCAGCACGGTCACTGCGCCGGCGGCGCGCTGGAACAACTCGCCTGCGCTGACCTCGCGCCTGCGCACGGCATCCTTTTGCGCTTCCTGCAGGGCCTGTTGCCGCGCCTGGTCAGCGAGTTGTTGTTTCACGCTCTTGAGCCCGGCCAGTGAACGCACGACCTTGTGCGGTGGCTTCACAGCAGTCCTTTCTCGGCCATCGACAGCGACTGCCCGGTGGCCACGATGACATGGTCGAGCACGCGCACGTCGACCAGCGCCAGCGCCGAGCGCAGGGTTTGCGTCAGCGCCTCGTCTGCGCGTGAAGGCTGGACCGAACCGCTGGGGTGGTTGTGCGCCAGCACGACCGCGGCGCACTGGTGGTGCAAGGCGCGCAACACGACTTCGCGCGGGTAGACGCTGGTCTGCGTCAGCGTGCCGCGAAACAGTTCCTCCGTGGCCAGCAGCCGATTCTGCACATCCAGAAACAGCACCGCGAACACCTCATGGTCCCGGGCCGCCAGATGCAGTTGCAGGTAATCCTTCACGGCGCCGGGCGAGCTGAAAACCGCACGTTGGCGAAGTTGTTGCGCCAGCGCACGGCGTGCCAGCTCAAGCACGGCCAGCAGTTCGGCGCGTTTGGCCGGCCCCAGCCCCTTGATGCCCTGCAGGTCGGATGCCGAGGCATTGAGCAGGCCGGCGATGCCGTGAAAGCCGGGTTTTCGATTGCCGCCACCCTTGCCCTGCAGCAGATCGTCGGCCAGCTGCAATACGCCCTTGCCGCGGATGCCGGTGCGCAGCAGCAGTGCCAGCAACTCGGAGTCGCTGAGCGCACCGGCTCCGCGCGCGAGCAGTTTCTCGCGGGGTCGGGCGTCAGCTGGCAGGTCCTTCAAGGGCATGGTGTGGTGCAAGGTGGGTCGTGATACCGTCGTCCTGCGGCTGTCGCTCGCGCCGCGGCGCCACCACCGTGGCCCCTGGGCACAACGCTGGATTGTCGGAGCCCACGGGCCCGTGAGGGGGTTCAGGCGTGATGACTTGGGGGGATGCGCGCTCGCGCGGCCCCGGAGCAATACATTGCCTTTGGATGGGAAAATCGCCTGACCGAAAACCATGTCACCTATCCGTTCGCCTGCCACATTGTTGTTATTGACCGGCGCCTTGCTGGGGCTGACCTTCCCGCTGGGGAAAATCGCCAGTACGGCGCAGGTCTCTCCCATTGTCTGGGCCTGGCTGGTGTCGTTTGGTGCGGGCGGCTGCATGTTGCTGGTTCGTCTGATCTCGCACCGGTTCATCGCCACCGACGCAGCCCATCTGCGCTATTACCTGATATCGGCCCTGGTGTCGCTGGTGTTGCCCAATCTGCTGATCTTCTCGGTCATTCCCAGGCTGGGCTCCGGCTTCACCGGCGTGTTGTTCACATTGTCGCCGGTGTTCACCTTGCTGCTGTCCGCGTTGTGGCGGGTACGTACACCGGGTGCGCTGGGCATCGTCGGGATCGTGCTGGGATTTGCCGGGGCGCTGATCGTCACCAGCACGCGCGGTGAAATTGACCAGCCGGCGTCCTGGCAGTGGATGTTGGCGGGCTTGTGCATTCCGGTCAGCCTGGCCGTCGGCAACATCTATCGCACGCTGGCGTGGCCGCCGCAGGCCGATCCGATGGCGTTGGCGATCGGCAGCAACCTGACCGCAGCGGCGGTGTTGCTGGCCTTGCTGTTGCTGACCGGTCGGGTGGGTGCCGTGCAAGGCCTGGCCGCCGTGCCCTGGGTCGCGCTGGCCCAGGTGCTGGCATCGAGTCTGATGTTCAGTCTGTTTTTTCGCCTGCAACAGGTCGGTGGGCCGACCTATCTGAGCCAGATCGGCTACGTGGCAGCGGCCATTGCGCTGTTCGCCGGAACCTGGATACTGGGCGAGTCATACGCCTGGACCACCTGGGCAGGCGCACTGGTGATTGCCTCCGGTATCGCGCTGGGTGTGATCGCCGAACGCCGGCGCAGCCGCGCGCAAGGGCCGGATGCAGTAGCGGCGCAGGCCATACCCGCGACCGATTCAGGGCTCCGGCGCGATGCCCGGGATTGAACCATCAGGTTTCCTACAATCGATGCCAAACCTGAGTGCGTCATGTCCACCCTACTTCCCCTTGTCGAACCCGGCTCCTTTCTGACCCTGCATTACCGGCTGGCCGGTCCAAGGGGCGACATCATCAATACCTTTGATGGCAAACCCGCAACTCTGTCGCTGGGCTCGGGCGAGTTGTCGCCGGCGGTCGAACAGTGCCTGCTGGGCATGGAGGAGGGTAGGCGGGACACCTTCGAGTTGCCGGCGGGTGTGGCGTTCGGCGAGCGTCAAAGCGAGATGCAGCAATGGGTGGCGCGTGCCTTGCTGGACAAGCTCGGTGACCACGCCGAGACCTACCATGTCGGCGACGTGGTCCAGTTTCCGACGCCGGACGGTCAGGGCAGTTATGCCGGCGTCGTAGTGCAGGTCGGCGACGGGCAGGGTGGTCAGGCGGTGTTGTTCGATTTCAACCACCCCTTGGCCGGCCAGCCGGTCGTATTTGAAGTCCAGTTGATCGGAATACTGTGATTGAGCCGTCCATACGCGTTTTGTCTGAAGTCATCCTGGCCGAGCCGCGCGGTTTTTGCGCCGGCGTCGACCGGGCGATCGAGATCGTCGAACGGGCTTTGCTGAAGTTCGGCGCGCCAATCTACGTGCGCCACGAGATTGTGCACAACACCTATGTGGTAAACGACCTCAAGGTAAAGGGTGCGATCTTCATTGAAGACCTCGATGACGTGCCCGCCGGGGCCACACTGGTATTTTCGGCGCATGGCGTGAGCCGGGCGGTGCAGGAGGAAGCGCGCGCGCGCGGCTTTCAGATATTTGACGCGACCTGCCCCCTGGTGACCAAGGTCCACGTCGAAGTAGCCAAGTTGCACCGCGAAGGCTACGAATTCATCATGATCGGCCACAAGGGTCATCCCGAGGTCGAAGGCACGATGGGCCAGCTCGACAGCGGCATCCACCTGGTGGAGGACGAAGATGACGTCGCCCGGGTGCAACCGGCACAGGCGGACAAACTCGCAGTCGTCACGCAGACCACGCTCAGCGTCGACGACGCGGCGGTGATCATGGCCGCGGTCAGGGCACGGTTTCCCAGCGTGCGTGAACCCAAGCAGCAGGACATCTGCTACGCCACACAAAATCGCCAGGACGCGGTGAAGTTGCTCAGCCCGCAGGTTGACGTGGTCATCGTGGTCGGCAGCCCGACCAGTTCCAACAGCAACCGGCTGCGCGAAGTGGCGCACAAGCTGGGCACAGCAAGCTACATGATCGACAACGCCGACGAATTGCAGGCCGCTTGGCTGGAGGGCAGACAGCGTGTCGGCCTTACCGCCGGTGCGTCGGCGCCGGAAGTGTTGGTGCGCCAGGTGATCGAGCGCATCAAGGAACTCGGTGCCGTGTCGGTGCGTCGGCTCGCCGGCATTGAGGAGACCACGAAGTTTCCGCTGCCCAAAGGCCTCAAATAGGCGATTGCAGCGTGTGTGGGTGCGGCGGCTCGGGGCCGTCGCCTCACTAGAATGGTGGCATGTTAGATATCAACCTCCTGCGCAAGGACCTGGACGCAGCCGTCCGTCGCTTGCAGACGCGCAAAAATCCGCAACCGTTTCTTGACGTTCAGCGTTTTCGGATGCTCGAATCGGAGCGCAAAACCATCCAGACCCGTACCGAAGAACTGCAGGCACGGCGCAACAGCCAAAGCCGGCAGATCGGCCAGCTCAAGGCCAGGGGTGCGACGATCGAGGTCGACGCGTTGATGGCCGACGTGGCCTCGATCAAGGATGAACTGGAAGCCTCAGCCAAGCGCCTGGACGTCTTGCAGGCGGAGTTGCAGGTGGTGTTGCTGGCGGTGCCCAACCTGCCGCACGAGAGCGTTCCGGTCGGCAGCAGCGAAGCCGATAACGTGGTGTTGCGATTCTGGGGCACGCCCCGGGTGATGGAGTTTCAGGTCAGGGACCATGTCGACGTCGGTACGCCGCTGGGCCTGGATTTTGACCTCGGCGTCAAGCTCGCCGGTGCGCGGTTTACCGTGCTCAAGGGGCCGATTGCGCGTTTGCACCGGGCGCTGGCCCAGTTCATGCTCGACGTGCAGACGCTGGAGCACGGTTACACCGAGTGTTACACCCCCTACATCGTCAATGCCGACAGCCTGCGCGGCACCGGTCAGTTGCCCAAGTTCGAGGAAGACCTGTTTGCGGCCAGGAAAGGCGGGCAGGACGCAGCGGAGGCAGCCGATGCGGCCGCGCTGTACCTGATTCCGACCAGCGAAGTGCCGCTGACCAACTTCGTGCGCGACGAGGTTCTGCCCCAGTCGGCTTTGCCCATGCGGCTGACCGCCCACACGCCATGTTTCCGCTCGGAGGCCGGCAGCTACGGGCGCGACACCCGCGGCATGATTCGCCAGCACCAGTTCGACAAGGTCGAGATGGTGCAGATCGTGCATCCGGAGCAGAGCTACCAGGCGCTAGAAGACATGACGCGCCATGCCGAAACCATCTTGCAGCGACTGGAACTGCCCTACCGGGTGATGGCCTTGTGCACCGGTGACATGGGGCCGAGCGCGACCCGTACCCATGACCTCGAGGTCTGGCTGCCGGCACAAAACACCTATCGGGAGATCAGTTCGGTCTCCAACTGCGAGGCCTACCAGGCGCGCCGGCTGCAGGCCCGGTTCAAGAATGCCCAGGGCAAGAACGAACTGGTACACACGCTCAACGGCTCGGGCCTGGCAGTGGGCCGCGCACTGGTGGCGGTGCTGGAGAACTACCAGAATGCCGACGGATCGGTCACGGTGCCCGAGGTGTTGCGCCCTTACATGGGCAACCTCGCCAGCATCGCGCCCTGAGGCTGTTCAGCCGGCGCCGGTACCGGTACCGGTGCAACGTAGCATGCGGATCTGTGCCACCACCGACGCCGGTTCGGTCCAAAGGAAGAAATGGTCCTGGCCGGCCAGGCGCTTGACCTGCAGCCAGCGGGGTGGTGCACGCTGCGCCAGATAGTCGGCGGTGCGCGGGTCAACCAGCGGATCCTGATCCCCCTGCATCGCGATGAGCGGGCGTCGCAAACCGGGCAGGGCGGCGTCGAGTTTTTCCAGTTCGGCCTGCAACACCATCATTTCGCGGTTCGATCGGTGCATGGCCGGCGGTAACACCTGGCGCGCCAGCCAGTTGTCGGCCAGATGGTTGTACCAGCGCGGTGCCTCCAGGGCTGGCGCCATCGAACCGGCCAGCATCACGGCGCCGCAGACCTTGTCCGGATGGTCCAGCGCCATCCAGGTGATCAGCGGGCCACCGAGAGAGTGTCCGACCAGCACCGCGGGCGGTCCGGGCGGGATCAGTTCGGCCAGTAGCGCCGCCTGACGTCGCAGGTCGGGCATGACCCCGGCCGCTGTCGAACCCCCAAAGCCCGGTCTGTCCATCGCAATGCGCGCGCCGAAACCGTCAAGCGCCGGATCGCTCAGGTAGTGTGCCCATGACGTCCAGGCGCCGGGCGAGCCATGCACGAACAGGATCGGGGTGGAGCCGCGCCCCTGGGTGCGCGCCACCGCAAGCTGCTGGCCGCCGAGCCGCACCATTGCCAGATCAGGCCGGACCGCGGGCGGCGGAAAAAGCTCGTCGACCGAGCCGCGCGGCCAGGGCGGACGGGTGCAGGCGGCCAGTTGCAGCAAGGTCGTCAAGAGGAGGATCCAGCGCATGGTGGTTGGGCAAGGGTCATCAGGGGCGGAATCGACGCGGTTGTCATCGGTTCACGGCGACCGGCGGGTAAGGCGTAGGCGCTGGAGCGCATAAATGACCATGGTCAAATTGTAGGCAGGCGTGGCAAGTGTTGCCTGTGTCCACCGAGGTATCGAGCAGGGCACCAGGGACTATTGACGCCAAAGGGCGGGCGCATTGCGGTGACTCTCGATGCTGCAGGACTGCGGTCACACATCGGGAGGGGACGATGGCCCAACAACGATGGGTGCGAGAAGATCGGGGCGCGCAGGTTCGGCGCTTGCGCAGGGAACTGGCGCGCCCACTACCTGCTTTACGGCCAGGCCCTGGGCGTGGACCTGATCGCCCATCCCGATCTGGCCAACCCGCCCGAAGTTGCCGCCGCGCTGCTGGCGGCCCTGCCGGATCGTCGCATTCAGGCCACGCTTGGCAGCTTTGATAATGAAATTGCCGCGATGCGCGAGAGCTTGCTGCATATCATCGGGTCGGCGATACGCGCGCATCTGCCGCGAGTCTGCCGGCAAGGTGACACGCAACGGCTGATGTGCAGCTCGTGTCGCCCATACTGCCCTGTCCCGGCCAGACTGATCCAAGGAGCTTTGCAAGACATGGACAAGACGCACGACCGATCGATGAACCTGGAAGAGTACGCGCGCCAGGTCGGACAGGACAAGGCCAAACGTGCGGCTGTGGCACGCGACTTGTTCCTTTTGTCGATCTTGTTTCTGGTGGCCAGCGGAGCTGCGTACTATTACAGTTTCGAAATCGTGTCGGCAGGGTTGTTCGTGTTGTTCCTGATCGTGCAGATGGTGGCGTCGGAGACCCGGCTCGAGGTGGCTATGCTCGATGCCAACTGGTCGCTGGCGCAATTGGTACATCAGCAGTCACGTGACATCGCGCAGTTGCGCCGGGATATGCAGAAGGACGAATATTTTCGCGCCCGGTGAGTTGCCGGGGCGCTGGAGGTGACTGTGAGCAAATCAGGATCGACAACAAGCCCGGTTGTGCCGGGGCAGTATCTGGTGTTCATCGAGCGGCTGGTCCAGGAGCAGTACCAGACACTGACCGTCGCGGCCGAATCCGAGGCTCAGGCACAAGCTGGCGCACTGCAGCAGTTTTTTGCGGGTTCCGTCGCCTATATGCGATCGGTGCAGGTCGAGGCGCCGAGTGTGCGTGTTCGGCCGTTGCGCGAGAAGCACCTGCGCAAGACGCAGTCCGGGTCGGATGACGCGGCGCTGGAGCAGCCGTTCCACACCTCGGGGCGCTTTGACGGACCGCACGACGACCGGATTGAGCCAACCAGCGCCTACCCGGGAACCCAACCGGCGCCGGTGAGCCGAGCGCAGGCGCGGTTGATGTGCCAGAACTTCGACGCCAGCGGACATTCCAACCACAGTGGCCGTGGATCCACCCTGTGGGTCATCCTCGAACATTGCGCCGAGACCGACGTCGCCTACAACCTGCGCGCGATGCCCGGAGTCGGGTACTACGTCGAGCGTGCCAAATCAGCCGACGATGGGCTGGCCCTGCGCATGTCGGTGGAAACCGGTTACGGCCCGATGCACAGCTGAGCCGGGCCGACGGTTCGGGGCGGTCCACCGGCGTCGGCGCCCCTGGGTGTGGCAGGGCGCAGGTGGCTGGCGGGTCTGGCGAACGGCCGATGCGACAATACCTGGCGCGTTTCCCCTCCCCTAGCCCTCAAGCCCCCATGCCCTCCCAGATTCCCGAAATCTCCGTGGTCGTACCTGTCCACAATGAATCCGGCAACGTCGTGGCTTTGCTCGACGAAATTGGCGCAGCGCTGAGCGGCGTCGCGGACTTCGAGGCGGTCTTTGTTGACGACCTCAGCAGCGATGACACCGCTGCACTGCTGCTGGAGTACGCCCGGGCCCATTCCTGGCTGGTGGTGGTGTGCCATCGCAACAACTGTGGTCAGAGCACGGCGGTTCGCACAGGTGTGTTGCAGTCCAGGGCGCCGCTGGTGGTCACGCTGGACGGCGATGGCCAGAATCACCCGGCTGATATTCCGGCCCTGCTCGCGCGCTGGCGTGAATTGCGCCAAGCCCGACCGCAGCAGGCGGTGCTGATCGCGGGTTGGCGTGCCAAACGGCTCGACACCTGGTTGCGCCGGTTGTCGTCGCGGGTGGCCAATCGGGTGCGCAGCGCGATGCTGGGCGACGCCACTCCCGATTCAGGCTGCGGCCTGAAATTGTTTGCGCGCGAGGATTTCCTCGCGTTGCCCTATTTCGATCATATGCACCGCTTTCTGCCCGCCTTGTTCCGGCGCAGCGGCGGTGTCGTCGAATCGGTGCCGGTGCGCCATCGCGACCGCGCCCATGGCCAGTCGCACTACGGCATTGGAAATCGCCTGTGGGTCGGCGTGGTGGACATCCTGGGCGTGATGTGGCTGCAGCGCCGTGCGCGCGTGCCGCAAGTGGAACGGATCAATCTGAGGGACTGACAATGGAAATCGACAAGACCTGGCTGGCAATCGGCCTGATCGGGCAGGCGCTGTTCTCGGCGCGTTTCGTGGTGCAGTGGTTGTACAGCGAAAAGGTCAAGAAAAGCGTGATCCCGACCGCGTTCTGGTACTTCAGCGTCGGCGGCGGTGCCACTTTGCTGGCCTATGCGATTCACCGCGAGGATCCGGTGTTCATCATCGGACAGGGTGCAGGCCTGTTCGTGTATTTTCGCAATCTGCAGTTCCTGTGGCGCGATAAGGACGATAGCGGCGAGGAGGCGCCGAAGTGAGGCCCTTGGCCCGACCGGGGCCGGCGTTGCCAGCGACCGACCCGGCGCTGGATCGGCGCCTGTTCTGGTGCTTGATGCTGGCGGCCTTGCTGGTGCTGGGCGCCGGCATCGGTTTGCGCGATCCGTGGCCGTCGGACGAGCCCCGTTTCACACTGGTGGCCAAACAGATGATCGCGTCGGGCGACTGGCTGTTCCCGCACCGGGGCGGCGAGTTGTACTCCGACAAGCCACCGATGCTGATGTGGCTGGAGGCGCTGACCTATCAGCTGGTGGGCAACTGGCGTGTAGCCTTCCTGCTGCCTTCCCTGCTCGCCGGCATGGTTACGCTGGTGCTGACCTGGGATCTGGGGCGCCGCCTGTGGAACCCCCGCGTTGGCTTGTTCGCGGCCGCCGCTGTGCTGGTGTCGTTTCAGTTCGTCTACCAGGTCAAGCGCGCCCAGATCGACCCGCTGGTCATGATGTGGATCACGCTGGCCAACTGGGGTCTGTTGATCCACCTGCTCAAGGGTCCGAGCTGGCGTGCCTGGTGGCTGGGTTGTTTTGCCGCCGGACTGGGTGTGATCACCAAGGGGGTAGGCGTGCTGGCGCTGCTGATGGTGGTGCCGTTCATTTTTGCCCGCCTGCGGCGCTGGGAAGGCGTGAGCCAGACCTCGGGCGACGGCTCGCGCTGGGCCGGTGGTGCGCTGGTCTTCCTGCTGGCGATCGCCTTGTGGCTGGTGCCGATGTTGTGGGCCGCGAATGCGCGCGGCACGGCCGAGTACGCGGCCTACGTCAACGACATCCTGTTGCATCAGACCGCCAAGCGTTATGAAGGCTCTGTCGGCGGCCATGCCCAGCCGTTCTGGTATTACCTGCCGGTACTGGTACTGCATTTTTTTCCGCTGTCGCTGGCCTATCTGGGGGCTGGGCGGTACTGGCTGCACGGCCTCAAAGTGGGCGACGCACGCCTGCTGATGCTGTTGGGCTGGAGCCTGCTGGTGGTGTTCTTTTTCAGCCTGGCCGGCGGCAAGCGCGAGGTTTACCTGATGCCGATATTGCCGATGCTGGCGCTGGCGCTGGCACCGACATTGCAGCAGACGGTAGCGGCGCGCTGGATGCGCTTGCTGGCCTGGCTGGCGGCGCTGGCAGCCGGTGTGCTGCTGCTGGGCGGCGGAATCTGGGCCATGCAAGGGCACTGGACCAGCATGCAGCAGCAGTTGATCGAACGCGGGCAGACCGACAACGGCCGCTCGTTATGGTGGATGGGCATCAGCATGGGCGCTGTGTTCCTGCTCAGCGCCCTGGTCTGGCGGCCGCGCCGGGGCGTTTGGGCCTTGCTCACGGGCATGGCAGGATTCTGGATCATCTGGGGTGTGTGGGCGTCCCTGCTGTTCAATGACACGAACTCGGCAGTGGGCGTGATGCGCCGCGCCGGTGAGATTGCGGGCCCACAGGCGCAGATCGGCCTGGTTGCATGGAAGGAGCAGAACCTGCTGATGGCTGACCGGCCGGTCACGACCTTCGGTTTCAAGCGGCGCTGGGAGACCCAGTTTGCCGAGGCCGTCGCGTGGCAGGCACAGGCGCCTGGGCAACGCTGGATCTTTGCGTTGCGTGAATCTGTCATTCCCTGTGTCGATGTGGCCAAGGCACAGGAGGTGGGTTACGCCAATCGCCGCATGTGGGTGATGTTTCAAGCCGACGCGGTCATATCCGGTTGTGTTCCGAAATTGCCGGCAGGCCAGGAGCGCTGGGACAGTTCCTACGAATACGACGAGAGTTGACGCGGCGCGGTGGTCTGCGCAGCGTTATGCAAGGAGAGCAGGAAGGTGGGTTCGATGGAACATGTGGTAGCGCAGCACAGCGGTGCAGCGGGCCTGATCACGCTGGCGCGACCGAAGGCACTGAACGCCTTGTCGCTGGAAATGATTCGCGTGTTGACGGCACAGTTGCTGGCGTGGCGCGACGACCCGGCCGTGCAGGTGGTGGCCATCCGTGGCAGCAGCCGCGATCCGGCCGATGCCGCTGGCCATCTGCCGTTCGGCGCTTTTTGCGCGGGCGGCGACATCCGGTTTTTCCATCATGCAGCGAGTCGGGGCGATCCGGCGCTGGAGGATTTTTTCACCGAGGAGTACCGACTCAACCATTTGATCCACCACTTTGCCAAGCCGATCGTGGCTTTCATGGACGGCATCGTGATGGGCGGGGGCATGGGTTTGGCGCAGGGTGCGTGCCAGCGGGTCGTGACCGAGCGTACCAGGATGGCCATGCCCGAGACCGGTATCGGTCTGTTCCCCGATGTGGGCGGTGGCTACTTTCTGAGCCGCTGTGTTGGTTACATGGGTGAATACCTGGCCCTGACGGGTCGCATGCTCGACGGTGCGCAAGCCGTTGCCGTGGGCCTGGCCGATCATCTCGTGCCGTCGCAACAGCTCGCGCCCTTGTGGGACGCGCTGGCCAACGGTGCGATTGCAAGTAGCGACCAACTCTCGCAGGCCTTGCAGGCCGACACCCAGGCACTTGATGCGGCGCTGGCGCACTGGCCGCCCGGCCCGGTGGACCGCTATTTTTGTCTGGAATCGGTGGCCGCGATCCTGCTGGCACTGGAGACAGACGCCGGCGTCAATGCCTGGGCTCAGGATACCGCGGCGGTGTTGCGCCAGCGCAGTCCGCTGATGCTGCACGTGACGCTTGCGCAGATCCGGCGTGCCCGCACGATGACGCTGGCAGACGAATTGCGCATGGAGCGCGATCTGGTGCGGCATTGCTTCTTTCCGGCCCACCTGGGACGCCGCGGCGCCACCACCGAGGTCGTGGAAGGGGTGAGGGCACTGGCGGTGGACAAGGACCACCAGCCGCGCTGGAACCCGCCACGGTGCGAGGATGTCGACACACAGATGGTGGAGCCGTTTTTTCTCAGCCCCTGGCCGGCCCATGCACATCCATTGCGCGATCTGGACTGAAAACGCACAGCGCTGCGGAATAATGCGCAGGTGGCGAGATTTTTCGCCATAGCGATCCTATTTCTGGAGAAACCATGTTTAAGACTTCTGTGTTCCGATTCATTGCCGTTCTGTGTGTCAGCTTGTTGCTGGCCGCGTGTGCGGGAACCAGCCAGACGGAAAGTGCGGGCGAATTCATTGACGACTCCGTCCTCACTGCGCGCATCAAGACCGCAATGATGAAGGATCCGACGGTCAGCGCTCTGGATGTCAGCGTTGAGAGTTTCAAGGGTGCGGTCCAGTTGAGCGGTTTCGTCAAAACCGCCGCACAACGTGACCGCGCGGCGAAGATCGCGGACGACGTACCCGGTGTGACGCAGGTGTTCAACTCGATCCAGGTGCGCTGACGGGACGACGGGTGTCCCGGCGCTGGTCGCGTTCGGCGACCAGGGCCAACGGGCCTTTGCCGGACGATGTCGACAACGCTGGTGAGTGGCATTCCCGCGATCTGCTGGCAGACCGATCTGGCCTGCAGCCGCTGGAATCGACGCGGGTCAAGGAGCGCTCGGCCGAGGCGGAGGTCTACCGCCTGGCTTGAATCACGGCGCACATCCAGCCTTGGCGCCGTGCGCGACGCATCGCCGTCCGTCTCACTGCACCACGCGAGCCATCGGTTCGTTGTCCCGCGGGCGAGCACCGGGGCCGGGATGGCACTTGCCGTCTGCATTGTCCGGGACCTCATGGGCCTGCACGTCCACCACCTCCGGAGCGCGCCGGCCTTGCGTACCCTGGCCACGTTGACCCGGCCAGCCGCCCGATGGCGCAAAACGCGCAGAAGACTGGCGGAACTGGGTGAAGATCTTGACAGGCTCCGGTTTGCGGCCGGTGACCAGCGACCAGATGCTCACGCCCAGCATGACGACAATCGCGGCCAGCAGCAGGCTGAGCACAAACACAGCGGCCACCAATACCAGCAGCAGTTTGACGGCGCCGCGCACGATGCCTTGAATGAAGTCTGACAATCCGTTCATGGAATTTTGAGCCCGCAGGGCATTGAGGTTTCCGCAAGCAGGCGGCGCACGAAAGCGACGGGATTGGCTTGCGGTAGGGTACTTTCCCTGTTGTGCATCTGGGGCCATTGTCCTTGTTTGCAAGCCAGCTGTGTGTACGCCCGGCCGTGTACGGGGCGCTGCAAGCCCACCGTGCCGCCCGGTCGGCCAGGTTGCCGGGTGCTTGACTGTGCTGCAATAGGGGCGTGCAACCGGAACCGACAGCGGCCTACCTGCCCCGAAACACATCATTCTTGCGGACACGACATGAAAATTTTCTATCGCTATTTCTTCCGTGGACTGATCACCTTTTTGCCCCTGGCCTTGACGGTGTATCTGCTGTATCTGTTTGTTGCCGGCGCGGAATCGGCCGCGGTGTGGCTGATTCGGCCGTTGATCGGCGACTTCTATCTGCCGGGCATTGGCATCCTGGTCGGAGTGGGCGTCATTCTCGCGTTGGGGTTTCTGGTGTCGCAACCGCTCACCTCGCGCATGTTGTCGTGGCTGGAGCTGCCGTTCACCCGGCTGCCGGTGGTCAAAAGTATCTATTCGTCGCTGAAGACGTTTGCCGACTACTTCTCGCCCAATCAACATCGCCCGCAGCAGGTGGTTCTGCTGCGCATGCCCGATCGCGAGCTGGCCATGGTCGGTCTGGTGACACGACAGGACATGCAGGGACTGCCGACGGGCCTTGCTAACGGGGACAGGGTTGCCGTGTACCTGCCCATGGGCTACATGATTGGTGGTTATACCGTCTTTGTGCCGCGCAGCTGGACCGAACCGATCGAGATGACGGTGGAGGAGGCCATGCGCTCGTCGCTCATTGCGTGGATGGCCTCGACCCGCGCCGCATCGTGAGATTTTGATGCGCGCCAAACCAGCGATGCGCCGGTCGGGTTACAGTGTGCAGGCCTGGGTATGGCGCATGCTGCGCAGCCTTCAATGTCACGACAAGGAGTCTCGATGTTTCCTGAATTCCGCGACCGGATCACCCAGCTAAAGACCACGGATCACCATTTCATGCGGCTTTTCGACCAGCACAATGCGCTGGATCAAAAGGTGACGAACATGGAGGCGTCGATCACCCCCGCGACCCACGAGGAAATCGAGACACTGAAGAAGGAAAAGCTGCTGCTCAAGGATCAGCTGTATGCCATCTTGAAAAAAGCGGGCTGAGGTTGGCGCGGCGCACTGCGACGCGGGTGCGACGTTATCCAGAGGTTTGAGCATCGACGCGCGAGCCGAGTGATTCGCGTGATGCCGCCCAGCCCCGCAATTGCGCATGAAGAGCGCCCCGTTTGGATGTGATCCTAGGCGTCAGCCACTAAAGCCGACGCGGGACCGGATTAACCCTGAGCGGCTTTGGCGCGGGGCTTGGTAGATTCAAGGGTTGACGTTCACACAAAATGAGGAGACACGATGAGCAAAGTTTCGCCTGACCTGCTGGCGCTGGAGCGCCTTTACTTCTGGGAGAAGAGCGCGCCCACACGCGTGGCCTTGACCCAGCCTGTAGGTGGGGGTGCCACCCTGGACCTGACCTGGGGCGAGGTGGGCCGGCAGGTACGCAGCATGGCCACGTTCCTGCAGGCGCAGGGCTGGGAGCCGGGGTCGAAGGTGGCGATCCTGTCCAAGAACTGTGCCTGGTGGATGATGACCGACCTGGCCATCTGGATGGCCGGTTATGTGTCGGTGCCGCTGTATCCCACGCTGGCGCACGATACGGTCCGGCAGATCCTGACGCACAGCGAGGCCAAGGCCTGCTTCATCGGCAAACTCGACGGGTGGGAAGGCATGAAACCGGGCGTTCCCGCCGACATGCCGTGTTACAGCTACCCGCTGTCGCCGGCCGACGCGGTGAAAAACTACCAGGGCTGGGATGCAATATGCAAGGCCAACAAGCCATTGAAGGGCAATCCGACGCGCCCGGCCGATGACCTCGCCACGCTGATCTACACCTCTGGCACTACCGGCATGCCCAAAGGCGTGATGCACACCTTCGCCAGTTTCGCGTGGGCGCTGGATGCGGGCATCAAACGCCTGCCGATGGGGCCGGATGACCGCATGTTGTCGTATCTGCCGTTGGCGCACGTGGTGGAGCGGGTTTTGGTGGAGCACGGCTGGCTGCGCACCGGCATGCATGTGTTTTTTGCCGATTCGCTGGAAACCTTCGCCGCCGACCTGCAGCGCTCGCGCCCGACGATCTTCTTCTCGGTGCCCCGCTTGTGGGTGAAGTTCCAGCAGGGCATTCACCACAAGATGCCACCGGCCAAACTCAATCGGCTGTTGTCGATCCCTATCCTGGGTGGCATCGTGCGACGCAAGGTCATGAAGGCGCTGGGTCTGGATCAATGCCGGATTGCAGCCGGCGGCGCAGCGCCGATGCCCGTGGCCCTGCTGCAGTGGTACAGCAAGCTGGGACTGAACATCAACGAAGGTTACGGCATGACCGAAAACCTGGCGGTGTCGCACATCACCGAGCCGGGCAAGAGCCAGCAGGGCACGGTCGGCCCAGCCTACGACGGGGTGGAGCACCGTATCGACGCGCAGACCGGTGAAATTCAGATGCGTAGCCCGGCACTCATGCTGGGGTATTACAAGGCGCCGGAGCAGACCCAGGAGGCCATGACGGTCGATGGCTGGCTGCGCACCGGCGACAAGGGCAAGATCGACGCGCAGGGACTGCTGCACATCACCGGGCGGGTCAAGGATCTGTTCAAGACCGGCAAGGGCAAATATGTTGCGCCCGCGCCGATCGAAGACAGGCTAAGCATGCATGAGTCGATCGAGGCCTGCGTCGTGACTGGTGCCAATCTCGGTCAGCCGTTGGGACTGCTGATGCTCGGTCCTGAGTTCATGGCCAAGGCGATGGCTCCAGCAGAGCGCACAGCGCTGGAGACTTCGCTGGCCGAACACCTCAAGGGTGTGAATGCGAAACTCGATCCCCACGAGAAACTGCAATGCCTGGTGGTCATGACCACCGCATGGACAGTGGAAAACGATCTCATCACTCCGACGTTCAAGGTCAAGCGCAACCGGATCGAGGACATGTATGCAAAAAACTATGAGGCATGGGAGAGCTCCGGCAAGAAGGTGATCTGGCAATAGATCCCGTCCGGCCAGGGTAGCCTGGCGTGCGTTTGGAACGCCGCACTTGCGGTGTTTAGCCAGACCCAGGCCCGTTGCGCGCCAGTTCAACGGGCTTTTTCATGGGCGCGTGCCGTGGTCGAACGCGTAGTCTCGCCGACCCGCCGCGCAGGCGGCTCATGGGTAAGGGGCAACGCGAACCTTGCGATGCGGGTAATCCCTGATATCGACTAATTCATTTTAAACTAATATTCGCGTACATTGATATTGCGATGTTTGGATAAATGAACGATGCACCAGCAGACCGGGTTTTCGAGATGGCGGCCGAATTGTTCGGAATGCTGTCGACACCCACCCGTCTGCGTATCGTCTGTGCGTTGTGCGAGGGCGAGAAAAACGTAGGTGAATTGATGCACCTGTTGGGCGTCAGTCAACCCAATATCTCACAGCATATTGGTGTGTTGTACCGCGGTGGCATCCTGGGCCGCAGGCGCGCCGGGTCGCAGGTGTTCTACCGCATCGTGAGTCAGCGCGTACTGCTGCTGCGCGATGTGGTGTGCAGTGAGCAAGGGGTCGACGTCGCGGGCCCGTCGGGCCGGA
>JBKJRR010000033.1:0-4174 GCA_046594635.1 Burkholderiaceae bacterium | reverse complement strand
TGCCGTGTTCGCGCAAGGCGCCAAGGCTGAAGAAGCCAAGGCCGCTGGCGCCGACATCGTCGGTATGGAAGACCTGGCTGCCATGGTCAAGGCCGGCAACATGCCGTTTGATATCGTGATTGCTGCTCCAGACGCGATGCGTGTGGTGGGTACCTTGGGTCAGATCCTTGGTCCACGCGGCCTTATGCCTAACCCGAAGGTGGGTACCGTGACGCCCGACGTCGCCACCGCCGTCAAGAACGCCAAGGCGGGTCAGGTTCAGTTCCGTGTCGACAAGGCCGGGATCGTGCATTCGACGATTGGTCGCCGTTCATTCGACGACGACAAGTTGAAGGGCAACCTGGCTGCGCTGGTAGAGGCTTTGATCAAGGCCAAGCCGGCAACCAGCAAAGGCATCTTTTTGAGAAAAATCGCCGTGTCCAGCACCATGGGTGTGGGCGTCCGTGTGGACACCCAGACCAGTGGCGCCTGATTGACGCAGCGATGATGAAAATTTCGTTCGCCTGAAAAGACGGATGAAAGTGGTGGGCTGCTGGTGCTGTGAAGTGCCAGCGGGCCATCCAAGACCGTTGGTGCACCCGTCAAATGGTGCTTAATCATCGAAAACCAACGCAGATGGCGATCCCGCTGCTGATGGATTGAGTTCCGTAAACAGTTGGTCGCTGCAGTGTGGCGTGCGACCCGGATGGCAGATGTCTTGTCTGCCCTGGTTCGTACAAACAGAAGGAGTAGACCTTGAGTCTTAATCGCAGTGAGAAAGAAGCCGTTGTCAATGATGTGACAGGCCTCGCCGCAAAAGCTCAAACGCTCGTATTGGCGGAGTACCGTGGAATCGCGGTCGCCGACATGACCCGCTTGCGTGCGTCTGCGCGCAGCAATGGCGTCAGCCTGAGTGTGTTGAAAAACACGCTGGCTCGCCGTGCTGTCGCCGATACAGGCTTTGCGGTCTTGTCCGACCAGATGACCGGTCCGCTGATCTACGGCTTTTCCGAAGACGCAGTGGCCGCCGCGAAAGTGGTGGCCGAGTTCGCGAAAACCAACGAAAAGTTGGTGATTCGCGGCGGTGCGTATGGCGGCAAAGCCCTGGATGCGAACGGCGTGAAGCAACTGGCCAGCATTCCTACCAAGGAAGTGCTGTTGGCGCAGTTGCTGGGCTTGATGCAATCCCCGGTTTCGCGTACAGCCCGTGTGCTGGCCGCGTTGGCCGAGAAAAAAGGCGAAGCCGTTGCTGCCTGAGGGCGCGGCGCTTCTGATAACGGTATAGAGAATTGACGGGAAGCGAAACGTCCCAGACGCAAGCGACCCCAACTGATTGAAGGAAACTGAAATGGCATTCGACAAAGACGCATTTTTGACCGCTCTGGACAGCATGACGGTCATGGAACTCAACGATCTGGTGAAAGCCATCGAAGAGAAATTCGGCGTGAGCGCTGCAGCCATGTCGGCCCCGGCCGCTGGTGGTGGCGCCGCTGCTGCTGTCGTGGAAGAGAAGACCGAATTCGACCTGGTGCTGACCGAAATCGGCGCCAACAAGGTGTCGGTCATCAAGGCGGTACGCGAAATCACCGGCCTGGGCTTGAAAGAAGCCAAGGACCTGGTCGACGGCGCGCCGAAGACTGTCAAGGAAGCCATGCCCAAGGCTGATGGCGAAACCGCCAAGAAGAAGCTGGAAGAAGCTGGCGCCAAGGCTGAGTTGAAGTAATTCTCGCCCGAGCCAGGGCTGGGACGCGCCAAAAGCGTGTCCCAGCCTTTGGTCTTTGTAAGAGTACACCAGACAGCCGCATTCCTGTGCGCCTGTCTAGTGTCTTCTGACCCCGACTGCAGAAGATGCCTTGGTTCGGGTTGCGCGCAATGTGCAACCGTCCGCCATTGATTGGTAGCGGCCAATCACCAAGCCTGCCGAGCCCCCCAGCTCGGCGCCACAGTGCAGGACCCACAGACCCCCAAGTCTTTGCCCGGAGATCTCATGGCTTATACATACACCGAACGCAAGCGAATTCGCAAGAGTTTTGGCAATCGCGACAGCGTCCTCGAAATTCCCTATCTGCTGCAAATGCAGAAGGATGCCTACACCGCATTCCTGCAGGCCGAAGTAGCGCCCAAGAAGCGCACCGTCGAGGGATTGCAGGCGGCGTTCGACGCGGCATTCCCGATCGTGTCGCACAACGGCTTCGTCGAGATGAAGTTTCTCGAGTACAACCTCGCAAAGCCAGCGTTTGACGTGCGTGAATGCCAGACCCGTGGCCTGACGTTTTCGTCGGCCGTGCGCGCCAAGGTCCAGCTGATCATTTATGACCGCGAGTCGTCAACGTCGCAGAACAAGGTCGTCAAGGAAGTCAAGGAACAAGAGGTCTACATGGGCGAAGTGCCCCTGATGACCAACAAGGGTTCCTTCATCATCAACGGCACCGAGCGTGTCATCGTGTCCCAGTTGCACCGCTCACCGGGTGTGTTCTTCGAACACGACAAGGGCAAGACCCATAGCTCGGGCAAATTGTTGTTCTCGGCTCGCATCATCCCCTACCGCGGCTCGTGGCTCGATTTCGAGTTCGACCCCAAGGACATCCTGTACTTCCGCGTAGACCGTCGTCGCAAGATGCCGGTGACCATCCTGCTCAAGGCTATCGGCCTGAACCCGGAGTCGATCCTGGCGAACTTCTTCGTCAACGACAACTTCAAGCTGATGGACAGCGGCGCCCAGATGGAGTTCGTCGCCGAGCGTCTGCGAGGCGAAGTAGCGCGTTTCGATCTGACCGACAGGGAAGGCAAAGTTGTTGTCGCCAAGGACAAACGTGTCACCGCGCGTCACACGCGTGAGCTCGAGCAATCGGGAACGACCCATGTCAGCGTGCCGGAGGACTTCCTGATCGGCCGTGTGGTCGCGCGCAACGTGGTTGAAGAAGACACCGGCGAGATCCTGGCCAAGGCCAACGACGAACTGACCGAAGTGCTGCTCAAGAAGCTGCGCAGTGCCGGCGTGCAAGATCTGCAGTGCGTCTACACCAATGAACTCGACCAGGGCGCATACATCTCGCAGACTCTGCGCAGCGACGAAACCGCCGACGAATTCTCTGCCCGGGTCGCCATTTACCGCATGATGCGTCCCGGCGAGCCGCCAACGGAAGACGCGGTGCAGGCATTGTTCCAGCGTCTGTTCTACAACCCTGACACCTACGACCTGTCGCGTGTCGGCCGCATGAAGTTCAACGCCAAGATGGGCCGCGACGAATCCACCGGCCCGATGGTGCTGACCAACGAAGACATCCTGGCCGTGGTCAAGATCCTGGTTGATCTGCGCAATGGCCGTGGCGAAGTCGACGACATCGACCACCTGGGCAACCGCCGTGTGCGTTGTGTCGGCGAACTGGCCGAGAACCAGTACCGCACCGGTCTGGCACGTATCGAGAAAGCCGTGAAAGAGCGGCTGGGTCAGGCCGAGCAAGAGCCCCTGATGCCGCACGACCTCATCAACAGCAAGCCGATTTCGGCTGCATTGAAAGAGTTCTTCGGTGCCTCGCAGCTGTCGCAGTTCATGGACCAGACCAACCCCTTGTCCGAGATCACCCACAAGCGCCGTGTATCGGCACTTGGCCCGGGCGGTCTGACGCGCGAGCGCGCCGGCTTCGAGGTGCGCGACGTGCACGTGACCCATTACGGTCGTGTCTGCCCGATCGAGACGCCTGAGGGCCCGAACATCGGTCTGATCAATTCGCTGGCCCTTTACGCCCGCCTGAACGAATACGGTTTCATCGAGACGCCGTATCGCCGGGTGGTGGACAGCCATGTGACGACCCAGATCGACTACCTGTCGGCAATCGAAGAGGGCAAATACATCATTGCCCAGGCCAATGCGGTGCTCGACCAGAACGGCAAGCTTACCGGCGACCTCGTGTCGGCGCGTGAAAAAGGCGAGTCGATCCTGGTCGCGGCCGACCAGATCCAGTACATGGACGTGTCCCCGGCGCAGATCGTGTCGGTGGCGGCATCGCTGGTGCCGTTCCTGGAGCACGACGACGCAAACCGCGCATTGATGGGCGCCAACATGCAGCGCCAGGCAGTACCGGTGCTGCGTCCCGAGAAGGCCTTTGTCGGCACCGGCATCGAGCGCGTGTCTGCGGTCGACTCCGGCACCGTTGTCACCGCTACCCGTGGTGGCCTGGTCGACTATGTCGAC
>JBKJRR010000010.1:0-15727 GCA_046594635.1 Burkholderiaceae bacterium | reverse complement strand
TGTGCGATGCGGCACCGCGCTTGCAAAAGCCGTGCAATCGCTGGGCCTGCAGCTTCGGGTGGGCGTGCACACGGGGGAATGCGAGGTGCTTGGCGACAAGTACAGCGGAATGGCAGTACATCTGGGCGCGCGCGTGGCCTCGGCCGCGCAAGCAGGCCAGGTGCTCGTCTCGTCGACGGTGAAGGATCTTGTGATTGGGTCCGGCATTCAATTCGAGGATTTAGGGCGCCGTGCTCTCAGGGGCGTATCAGGCGAGTGGCACCTTTTTGGCGTCGTGAACCTTTAAGGACCTGGGCGATTGCGCTCCTCGCAAGATTGCTGTGGCCCAGCGCGGCGCAACCCGCCCGGCGGCTCGTGCCAAACAAATCGTGCAAACCAGTCGAACAGCGACACCGAGTCCGAGAAAGTCCGGGTGGCGAAACTGCTGCTATGGCGCGGGGGTTTGGCCGAACCGAAACATTCACCCTAGCCGGAGGGTTCGCGCCGAACACCGGGAACGTTAGCAAGGCGCCGACCGTGCGGAGACGGAATACGGTGTGTCCTTGGTCATCGTTGGTGCGTTCTGTCTCGCTTGCGCCTCAGGTGGTATCCGCTGGCCCGCTGTCGAGCATAAAGCAGTCCCGACTGATCGAGAAAAATTACAGCGACAGATGGAGTGCGCAATGCCTTACCCTATCTGGAAATAACCCAGGGGAGCTTGTATCTTGACTATCAACTTCACCATGCGCCGCCTCGGCGTGCGTACAGGCCCGGGTCATACAGTGGGACTCGGCTGATGGCCTCGCGCGTCAATCTCGACGCAGCGGGTACCGCGGCGCGCCGACCTGCGATAGCGGTCCCGCGTGTGGAACCCGGGTCGACCCTGCTGTTCGTGATCAACGTCGCGTCGGGCGCGACTGATGTTGCTGCGAGGCGTTCGGTGATTGAAGCGGCACTGGCTCAGCGTGGGCGACGGGGCGAGTTGTTGCTGTGTCGACCGGACGAGTTGGCGCGGGTGGCGGCCCAGGCTGCGACGGCTGCCGTGGACCGCAAGTCGGCTGTCATCGGTGTTGGCGGCGATGGCAGTCTCAACACAATCGCTCAGGCTGTACACGCGGCCGGCTGCGCGATGGGTGTCATCCCGTATGGCACATACAACTACTTTGCCAGGACGCACGGCATACCTACCGAGCCAGCTGCTGCGGCGCTCAATGCGCTGGATGCACAGCCGATGCCGGTGCAGGTCGCTGCCATCAACGAGCGGATTTTCCTCGTCAACGCAAGCCTGGGTGCCTACGCCGATCTGTTGCAGGAACGCGAGGCCTACAAGGCCCGCTTCGGCCGTAGCCGCTTTGTGGCATCCATCGCGGCCTGCGCGACGGTGCTGCGTGCACAACGCCGACTGCGGCTGGAGATCTCGGTCGGTGATACGGTTCGCACGGTGCGCACCCTGACACTTTTCGTGGGTAACAACCGGCTGCAGTTGCAGCAGTTCGGTGCGCAGCCCGACGACACCATGCCCGGTGAGCCGGGTGACGGCAGCTTGGCGGCCTTGACGCTGCGACCCATTGGCACGTTGTCGATGATCAGCCTGATGTTGCACGGCGCCATGGGTGAGCTGCGTGACGCTGCCGGCGTGGAAGCCTTCGAATTCAAGCATATGGTGGTCAAGCCCACGTTCGTGCCCATCATCCGGTCCGTCAAGGTGGCAGTCGACGGTGAGGTGACACGAATGCGCGCACCCCTGTACATCCGGATTCTGCAAGAGCCGTTGTACCTTCTCGGTGCGGCAGGCGCATCTGGCCAGCCACACGGAACCGAGGCTGCCGGATGAGCGTGTTGCTGCAGATTTCCGACACACATTTCGGCACCGAACAGCCGCCCGTCATGCAGGCCCTGGTGGCATTGACAAAACAATTGCAGCCCGATGTCGTCGTGTTGTCGGGCGATATCACGCAACGGGCGCGGCCGGACCAGTTTCGCACCGCAAAGGCCTTTGTCGACCAGCTGGGCGCACCGGTGCTGGCCATTCCGGGTAACCACGATATTGCGTTGTTCGATCTCTGGGCGCGCCTGGCACGCCCTTATGCCCGTTACGTGGCGGTGTTTGGTGCCGATCTCGAGCCCGTTTACACCTCGCATGATTTGCTCGTCGTGGGTGTGAATACCACGCGCGCATGGCGCCACAAGAACGGGGAAGTATCGGTGGCGCAAATCGATCGTGTGGCGAAGCTGCTGCATGCAGCGAGCCCAGGGCAGTTGCGCGTGGTGGTGGTGCACCAGCCAGTGGCGGTGATACTGGAGGAAGACCGTACCAACCTGCTGCGAGGCCACAAAGCCGCAACACAGATCTGGTCGGCGGCCGGGGCCGATGTGGTGATGGGCGGTCACATCCATCTGCCCTACACGCTGGCGTTGCAGGGGCTGGCACGCCAGACGTGGGTGGTTCAGGCGGGAACAGCTGTCTCTTCGCGCACCCGCGCGGGGGCTCCCAACTCGGTAAACGTACTGCGCTGGGCGGTACCGTCTGCGCAAAGCGAAACGCGCTCCGGGAGCGGGTCCCGTGCGAAGGTGGGCTGCCTCGTCGAACAATGGGACTACGCTTGCAGCGAACAGGCCTTCGTATGTGCGCGCGCCACTTCGGTACAACCGGATCGGAGCTGACAGCGACAGCGGAACGGCCGCGTACGTTGGCGTCGCGCGTGGCAGGTTGCCTCTGAAAACGAAGTCTGACAGAGCCCGCCTTGGGCCGTCGAAGCGGCGCTGGCTGAACATTTCTTTAGACAGCCACAGGCCTAACGCCCCTACATTGAACCTGGCGTGCAAGGCTTTCGAACGCTGCCCGCGCCCAGAGTGATTACCCAGAGCGGTTTCGATAGGAGTGCAATCATGCATGGCGCAACCCACCCGGCGAGTACTTTTTCCGTGCCTTTTTCCCGATCCTTTCAGGAATCCACCATTCAGATGGACGGCTTCGTCGTGGAGAAGTTGCCTGGTTGCGGCATTGCCGCAGTGGCCACGGGTCAGACCTTGTTGGTGATCAACAAGGGTACAGAAGGCGTTCGCTTTGAACAGCTGTTCCTCGGACAAAAAATTCACTGTCGGGTCGATCGAGCGTCAAATCGGGTGCTTCACGTCGATCAACATACGGCCACGTTGGGCCTGTCTGATGCCGCGGAGTCGATTTCGGGCCGCACATGAAACCCGGGTCACACACCCCTGTCAGGGGTCCCCCTGCACGCATGCGCCTGATGCTTTCGGCAAAGGCTAAAAGCCGAAGCCCAAGCCGCTGAATCTTCAGATTCATTAAGAAGCTGCCCTATCGACTTCGGAACCACCACTTTCAGCGTTGACTACCTAGAATCACGCTCTTTTAGACACAACCATGACCGGACTGCATTCGACCGTGACGGTGCTGCTGGAGTCTGGCGCACCAGTACCACATGCTCTGATCGAAGCCCTTCGGGGCTTCGGTCGGGAGCTGGTGCGTTGCACCAGTGCCGAGACGGCCCTGGTCATGGTGCAGGCTTTGCAGCCAGCCATGGTGATGGTGACCAGCGACGGCGAAGCAGGTGAGGCAGAGACCTTCTTGCGTGTTTTGCGTGCGCGACGCGCTGGTAGCCGTCCCGCGTTGGTGCGGGTCGGCGCATGCGCACGGTCGGGTGACGGCGGGACCCCCGAACTTGCCGACGCCTTTGTCGGCGGCGCCGCCGACATTGCGCCGCTGCTGGCGCGCCTGGACTTGCTGACCGACGTCGGTAACGTGTCGGACGGGCTTGCGGGCGGCGGCTTGCCAGAAATCGCGTACCGGGTGCAGCGCCCGGATGGTTTGGTGCGGGAGCTGTTGGAGCGCTGCGAGTGGGTGCCCAGCGGGGACGCCGCCGCCGGGCGCCTGGTCGGAACGGTGCTGGACGTGACCGATCTGCGGGCAACCCAGCACCGTACTGACCAGATGGTGGCCTTGCTGACAGAAGCCCAGCAGGTAGCCAGTATGGGCGCCTGGGAGCTTGATCTGGCGACCCGGCGTTTGATCTGGTCGCACGAGACCAGCGCCTTGTTTGGTATCGCGCCCGAGGCATTTGGCGGGGATGAGGATGCATTCCTGCGTTTTGTTCTGCCCCAGGACCAACAACGCGTCATCGACGCTCAGCGGCAGGCGGACGGCCGGGTTGACATTGAATACCGCATACGGAGGCCGGACGGTCAGGTGCGCTGGATTCAACAACGCGACCAGCCGTTGACGCTTCAGGGCCTGCCAGGCCGGCGTATGGGTGTGGTGATGGATGTGACCGAGCGACGAAGTGCCGAGCAGATGACACGCTGTGAGGCACAGGTACTCGAGGCGGTCTTGGGAGCCGGTGACCTGCATCCGGTGTTGAATCTGCTAGTGCAGGGGCTCGAGGAGATCATGCCGGGTGTACTGGCGTCGATCATGCTGCTCGATGACGACGGCAGGCACCTGCGCCGGGGCGCATCGCCGAATCTGCCACCTGTGTATATGGAAGCAATCGACGGTCTCGCGGTCGGGCCAGCGCAGGGCTCCTGCGGGACTGCGGCCTATCGCAAGGCGCAGGTGATCGTCTCCGACATTGCCAACGATCCGCTTTGGGCCGGGTGGCAGGTGCTGGCGCACGCGCACGGTCTGGGCGCCTGCTGGTCGAACCCGGTCCTGGGTCAGGATGGGCGGTTGCTGGGCACGTTGGCCCTGTACCGCAGACAAGCCGTGGCACCTGGGGCGCTGGAATTGCAGTTGATGGCACGTGCCGTGCGCGTGGCCGCCATCGCCATCGAGCGTGCCCTCGATGCCCTCGCATTGCGCGCAAGCAAGGACCTGATGCGGCAAACCCTCGAGGGCGCGGCAACAGGCATCGCGGTGACCACGCTGGACTACCGCTTCCTGGACGCCAACGCCGCCTATTGCCGGATGATCGGTTACTCCGTGGATGAACTGCGTCAGCGCGATGCCAGCGAGCTGACACATGCGGATGACCTGCCGGAGATGGCCCGCCTGACCGGGGAGTTGCTGCGTGGCGAACGTACCAGTTATGTGGTCGAGCGGCGCAATCTGACCAAATCCGGCCAGATCGTCTGGGTGCGCCGCACCGTGTCGGTGCGGCGTGACGCGCAGGGCGCGGCGATTGGACTGATTGGGGTGGCGGAGGACATCACACGGGAAAAATCGGCCGAAGCGGCGCTCGCGCGCAGCCAGTCCCTGCTGCGTGTCGCACTGCGTGTCGGGCGAATGGGAGCCTGGGCCATGACGCTGCCGGATCGCAGCCTGACATGGTCCGATGAGGCTTGCGCAATCTTCGGCGAACTTCCCGGGTACCGTGCGACTGCCGAGCAGGTGCTTGCGTTCTTTCGTCCCTCCCATGTCGAGCAGGTGCGCAAGGCGTTTCGGTCGTGCATCGAGGATGGTGTGGATTTCGAACTGGAAAGTCCGATCACAACCCGGCTAGGACGCACGATCTGGGTACGCTGCATTGCCGAAGCGGTCCTGGGTTCGCGGGACGAGGTCGTGCAAGTTCATGGTGCGATCCAGGACATCGACGTGCACAAGCGGGCCGAGCAGCAAATCCGTGACAGCGAGCAGCGATTCCGGTTGCTGGCCGAGGCGACGCAGGATGCCATCTGGGAATGGAACCTGGAAACCGACGCGGTCTGGTGGAGCGCCGGCATGTACCGTCTGTACGGATTCGACCCGGCGGAACCGATGGACAGCTGGCGCTGGTCGCGCGGTGAAGCGTCAACGACCTGGCTTGACCATGTGCATCCGGCAGAAAGGGACGACGCCAACGCTGCTTTGCGCGCCTTCGCCTGCGGACACTCCGACCGCTGGAGCCACGAGTACCGGTTAAGACTGCCCGACGGCAATTACGCCACAGTGATCGACCGCGGCTTCGCAGTCAGGGATGCGCAAGGCGCAATGCAGCGCATAGTTGGTGGAATTTCGGACATGACCTTGACCCGCAGGCTCGAGGAGCAGTTGCGCCAGGCCCAGCGGCTGGAGGCAGTGGGTCAGCTGAGCGGCGGCCTGGCGCATGACTTCAACAATCTGCTCACGGTGATCATGGGCAATGCGGAGATGCTGGCTGACGAAATGCCGCAGGGCGATGGCAAGGGTGATCTGGTGCGGATGATCGGCGACGCGGCGCAGCGAGGTGCGGAGCTGACGCAGCGCATGCTGGCGTTTGCGCGGCGCCAGCCGCTGACGCCGCAATCGGTCGACATCAACGCAGTGGTGGCCGGCATGGACAAGCTGCTGCGGCGCACCCTGGGTGAACACATCGAGGTCACATTCTCGTACGCAGCCGGGTTGCGGCAGGCGTTGGTCGATCCGGCGCAATTTGAAAATGCACTGCTGAACCTGTGCCTGAACGCACGCGATGCGATGGGACAAGGGGGCCGGCTGACCGTTGCGACCCGCGACACGGAAATTGACTCGCACTCGGCCGACCTGCATGGCGAACTTGCACCGGGGCCGTACGTATCGGTGGTGGTGTCGGATACCGGACACGGCATCGAGCCTAGACACCTGGGAAGGGTGGTGGAGCCCTTCTTCACGACCAAGGAGAAGGGCAACGGGACCGGGTTGGGTCTGGGCCTGTCCATGGTGTACGGATTCCTGAAACAATCGCGCGGGAATCTGGATATTTCGTCGCAGTCCGGGCATGGCACGACGGTGACGATGTACCTTCCGTGCGCGCAGCGGACGGCGCTGGAGCAGGCTGCGGCGCCTGCGAAAGTGCTGACCCCCGCGTCAGCGTCAGGAACCATCCTGCTGGTCGAGGACAACGCGCTGGTGCGCCGTTATGCCAGCAGCCAGCTGGCGTCGTTGGGCTATACGGTGCGCGAGGCCGTCGACGGTCCGAGTGCCTTGCGCGCCATCGTGCAGGATGTCGAACTGGAGATCGACCTGTTGTTCACCGATGTGGTGATGCCGGGCGGAATGAACGGGCCGGCGCTGGCCGATGCCGCACATGAGTTGCGCCCGCAATTGCCGGTCTTGTTTACCTCGGGGTATACCGAAAACACCATGGTGCGCGACGGACGGCTCGGCGCCGGGATGCAATTTCTCGGCAAACCCTACCGTCGTGCCGAGTTGGCACGGCGCGTCGCCGAGTTGATGGCGCTCGCCGAACGGTCGCGCGGCATGCTGCAAGACTTCGGCGACCGAACCGGTAGTGCCGTGGCGGGTTTGACACCCACCGGTGATCATGCAGCATGAAAGCCACAACGTACCTCTCGTCGGCTCCGGAAACATTGACTCTGGCGGAACGGGCCTTGCCGCGCGTTTGCAGCGATCGGCTTGCGCTCGATACGGATTTTGAGTGTTACCCTGGGCCGGCGTGAACTGCAGGCACAGCGCCCGTCGGCGGCACCGATAATCGTGCGATGGAACCTGCTCCCGCTAAAAAGCCCCTGCGAACGGATGCAACCGGTATGTTCTGGCGAGCCGCTTCGCTCACTGTTCTGCTGGCCGTTTTCTTCGTCGACCGTCAGATCTCGGGCGGCACGCAGCTCCAGGTTCTGTATGCTGTTGCAGTGGCGCTGGCCATGTTGTCAGGCGCCGTTTTCTGGGTGATGGCCGTAGCGGCGTTGGCCGCCGGCCTGGTGTTGCTGCACGTCGTGCAAGCGCCCATTGCGGCGTCGGCGCAGGATTACCCCTACGCGGCGGCTGAGCGGTTGGAAGCCCTGTTTGCGGTGGTGATCGTGACCGCGATGGCACTGCTCGCCTTGCGACTGCAAAGGCGAGAGCGTTTCGCCTTGCAACGTGCGGTGGCGGCCGAGGCCGAGTTGCGTGACAAGCTGCACCTGCTGCAGGTGGCCAGCGAGGATGGCGGGGTCGGTGGCTGGACCGTCAGCTTGGCCGGACGCAAGGTCGTCTGGTCGGACGAGACGGCGCGCATTCACGGCATGCCTGAGGGCTTCAGCCCGTCGTTCGAGGATGGGATCGGTTACTACGCACCGGATTACCAACCGCGGATCCTGGAAATTTTCGAGGCATGTGCCGTGCACGGGACACCTTTCGACGAAGAATTGCAGATCGTTACCAAGGGCGGATCATTGTTATGGGTCAGGGCGGCCGGTCATGCAGTGCACGGGCCAAATGGCGCAGTAGTGGGAGTGCAGGGCGCGTTGCAGGACATCCATGCGCGCAAGCTCGCGCATCAGCGGGCACTCCGGTTGAACCGGGTTTATGCGCTGCTGAGCCAGATCAATGCGGCGATGGTCGGTATCCACGACCGCCAGCAGCTGTTCGACACAGCCTGCCGCATTGCGGTCGAATCCGGCGGCCTGCGGGCCAGTTGGATCGGACTCATCGATGCCGGCAACGGCCAGGTGCAGCCGGTCGCCAAGGCCGGCGCAATCGACGGCTACCTGGAGTCGATTCGCGTGTCCGCATTACTGGATGTCGAGGGGCGTGGGCCGTTCGGCAGAGCCGTGCGCGAGAACCGGGCCGTGGTATGTAACGATACGGCGCGCGACCCCAGCTTCGCACCCTGGCGGGAGCGCGCGCTGGCGTTGGGGTTCCTTTCTGTCGCGGTGTTTCCGTTGCGGATTTCCGGACACGTCGCCGGCGCCGTGGTTTTTTATGCGGACGTCGTCGATTTTTTCGATACCCAGGAAATCAGCCTGTTCAGCGACCTGGCAGACGACATCTCTTTTGCTTCGGGCAACATCGCACGGGAATCTGTGCTGCGCGCCAGCGAAGCCCGGTTTCGGGCGGTGTTCGACCAGGCGCCGCTGGGAATCTGTTTGGTATCGGCAAACAACCGCTTTCTGCGCGTGAACCCGGGGTTCTGCGCCCTTTTGGGGTATTCGGAGCATGAACTGCTTGAGCAGCACGATTGTGTCGAAACCACCCATCCGGACGACCGCGAAGGCGACTTGCAGGCGGTTCTGGCGTTGAGCGAGGGCCAGCCGCAAGTGACGCGTGACAAACGCTACCTGCGCCAGGATGGTACGGTCGTGTGGGCGAGACTGACTCTGGCGTTGTTCCAGGGCGATGAGGGCCTGGGCGCACAGTACATCGGTATGGCGCAGGATATATCGGGCCAGCGCGCGATTGAGGAACGCCTGCAGCACAGCCAGGCGCTCGCGCGCATGGCCTCGGGGATCAGTCGCCTGGGTGCCTGGGAGGTGGTGTTGCCCGAATGCAGCGTATCTTGGTCGGACGATCTGTGCCGGATCGCGGACGTGCCGGCCGGGGCGCGGGTCGATCTGCAGCACGTTCTGGAGTGGGTCGACCCGCCGTACCGGGAGGCGGTCGAGGCAAATTTCCGGTCCTGCATGACCGAAGGAACGGCGTATGACATTGAAGTGCACGGCACGACCGTCAAGAACCGGCCAGTATGGTTGCGCATGATCGGAGAGGCGGTGCGTGATGCACAGGGTCGCATTGTTCGGGTGCATGGCGCCTGCCAGGACATCAGTGGTCAGAAGCAGGCCGAACAGGAGATGGTTTATATGCTGCGGCGCTTCAAGGAACTCGCCGATGCGATGCCCTTGATCGTATGGACTGCCGATGCGGATGGCGTCGTTGACTTTTTTACCCAGGCTTTTGGCGTCTATACCGGCGTCCCTGAGGGTCAGATGGTCGGCACCGGCTGGTTCCATAAGTTGCATCCGGATGACAAGGCGCGTTGTGTGCAAGTCTGGACCGAGTGTGTCCGGTCGCGACAGCCTTACGCGATCGAGTTCCGGCTGTGCCGCCACGATGGCGTATACCGCTGGCACCTGGTTCGGGCAGTGCCTGCATTCGACACGCAGGGGGAGGTCATCAAGTGGTACGGCTCGGCAACCGACATTCACGACCAGAAGCTGCTCGAGCAGGATGCACGCAGGCTGGCGCAGCGGCTGACCAACACGCTCGAGAGCATCACCGATGCGTTTTTTACGGTCGACCGGTCCTGGCGTATCAACTACCTGAACAAGGAAGCCGGCCGGTTGCTGCGGCGCCAGCCCGAGCAGATGGTCGGGCATGGCATATGGGAAACATTTCCGACCAGCGAAGGCAGTCTGTTCAAGCGCGAGTGCCAGCGCGCCATGGAGCAGGATGTCCCGATCGACCTGGAGGACTTCTATACCGAGGCGCAGATGCTATTCGAGATTCGCCTCTTTCCGTCGGAGGAAGGTCTGGCAATCTATTTCCGCGACATCACGGCGCAGCGCAAGGCCGACAGCCAGTTGCGCCTACTTGAGACGGCCGTAGCGCGTTTGAACGACATTGTGCTGATCACCGAGGCGGAGCCCTTTTCCGAGCCAGGTCCGCGCATCGTGTTTGCCAATGATGCATTCGAACGCCGCACCGGCTACACACGCGCCGAGATCGTGGGCAGGTCGCCCCGTATCTTGCAAGGCCCGGGTACTTCGCGGGCGGAACTCGACCGCATTCGAGCAGCGCTGGAGCAATGGAAGCCGGTGCGAGCCGAACTGCTCAATTACACGAAGGCCGGTGAGCCGTTCTGGATCGAGCTCGACATCTTGCCGATTGCCGACGCAACCGGCTGGTTCACCCATTGGGTGTCGGTCGAGCGCGACATCACCGAACGGCGCGCACTCGAGGAGCAATTGCGCCAGTCCCAGCGGCTGGAGGCGGTCGGCCAATTGACGGGCGGCATGGCGCATGACTTCAACAACCTGCTGACCGTGATCATGGGCAATGCGGAGATGCTGGCCGAGGAGTTGCCGGTCGATGATGGCTTGCGTGAATTGGCGCAGATGATCGGGGACGCGGCACAACGTGGGGCGGAACTGACACAGCGCATGCTGGCCTTCGCGCGGCGCCAGCCGCTGGAACCGCGCCCGGTGAATGTGAACCGGCTTCTAGCGGGAATGGATGGGCTGCTTCGGCGCTCGCTGGGCGGGCATATCGAGATCGAGTTCGTATGCGGGGCCGGCGTCTGGCAGGCGTTGGTGGATCCGGCGCAACTCGAGAGTGCGCTTTTGAACCTGTGTCTGAATTCGCGCGACGCGATGGAGCAGGGCGGGAGGCTGACGATAGAGACGAACAACGCGCATATCGATCAACAATATGCAGACCGGCAGTTGGACCTGGCGCCGGGTCAGTATGTGGTGGTGGCCGTGTCGGACACGGGCGTGGGCATTGCGCCGGAACTGATCAGTCGGGTTGTGGAGCCATTTTTTACGACCAAGGAAAAGGGCAAGGGAACCGGGCTGGGCCTGTCGATGGTGTACGGTTTTGCGAAACAGTCGCGCGGGCATGTGAGCATCTATTCCGAGCCCGGCCAGGGAACCACGGTGAAGATGTACCTGCCCCGGGTGCTAGCGGCTGAGCAACTGCATGACGTTTCGCGGCCGCGGGAAGCACTGACCGCGGGGTCGGGCACGATCCTGCTGGTGGAGGACGACGAACTGGTGCGTCGGTATGCGGCCAGCCAGCTGGTGTCGCTGGGCTACCAGGTAATCGAGGCGTCCGATGGACCAAGTGCACTGCGCATCGTTGAAAAGGATGCAGGGCGCAGGATCGACCTCCTGTTCACCGATGTCGTGATGCCGGGGGGGATGAATGGCCGGGTGCTGGCCGATGCGGTGCGTGCGCTGCGGCCGGAGTTGCCGGTGTTGTTCACGTCGGGCTATACGGAAAATGCCATCGTGCACCACGGGAGGCTCGATGCTGGCGTTCAGTTGCTGGGCAAACCCTACCGCAGGGCTGAACTGGCGCGTCGCGTCTCGCAGATGCTGGGCCGCTCCTGAATGGGCGATTGTTGGCGGTCGCTGTCAGGGCTGCGGATTGTTCCCGGATGGGGCGATGGTGGCCTGCTGGCGCAGCTGCAGATGCAGCGCGCGGACCATCTCGCGCAGCGACTGGAGCCGGAACGGCTTGCCGACCATAAGATCGGCTCCTGCCAGTTCGTCCGTATGCGCCGAACCCTGCTTGAATTGCCCGCTCATCAGGATGACGCCAACCGGCATATCCGCAGGCGTTGTGCACGCGCGCATCCGGCGACAAATGTCGATGCCGGTCGCATCGGGCAATTCGATGTCCAGCAAGACCACCTCGGGCTGATCGCGTTCGAATTGCGCGAGCGCCTCGGCGCCGGTTGCCGCCTCGCTAACCTGGAATTCGGCTGAATTGAAAGCCACGCGGAGCATGCGGCGCATGGCGGGTTCGTCATCGTTCAGCAGCAGTTTAATCATCGGCGATCAACTCGCTGTCGGTGTCGGGATCGACCAGCCGGTAGCCGACATTGCGAACGGTGCGGATCGGGTTGCCGGCAACCCCCGCATCGGTCAGCTTCTTGCGAATATTGGAGATATGCACGTCCAGCGAGCGAATCGATATCTCCCAGGCCTGCCCGATGGTGGCGCGGGTCAGCGCCTCACGGGAAACCGGCTTCCCGTCCGCATGCAGCATCAGCGCCAGCAACTGCGTCTCGCGCTCGGTCAGGCTGGTGGTGGAAAGGGTGGTGGCGCTGGATATCTTTTGCTGTGCAATGTCGATGGTGACCGGCCCGAAGCGCAGCGAATCGCGATTCGACCTCTGCCCCTGGGTGCGGGAGTCAAGCCGACGCAGAACGCTGCGCAGTCGCGCACCCAGCACTTCAAAAGCGATCGGTTTGGTGATGTAGTCGTCCGCGCCGGCATCGAGCCCGCGTGTGATGGCATAGGTTTCCGAGCGGCCGGAGATGATCAATACCGGCAGGCGCGAATTCACGCGCAGGCGGGTCAGGATATCGATGCCATCTTCACCCGGAAGGCCCAGATCGAGCAGCAGCAGGTCGATCGAGCTGGCGCTGGCCGCATCCAGCGCCTGGTTGCCATTACGCAAAGGCTCCACGACAAACCGGTTCGTGACCAGGAACCGCGTCACGACGCTGCGTACCTGGGGGTCGTCCTCCAGGATGCCAATCCTGATGAAACTACGCTCGTAACTCATCACCGTGTCTGTTCAATTGACTGAGATGGGCTCCGTCGTCGTGCGCGATGCCCCGGTGGGATGCGTCGCGGACAGCCGGTGGTTGGCCCCCGACCGGCGATTATCGGTTACCTTCGCAGGAGTGTTTCTGCAGCTGCGGATGCCGTCCTGAAATTTTTCTACGATTCGTTGCCTATGTCCAAGCCACCAGCTTCCGAACCGCCGCTGGTTCGTCGTCCCGGACATCTGCTGGAGCAGGTTCTGGCGGCAGCGCGGCGCGCGGCCGCGCACGATGTCAACAATCTGCTGGCGATACTGCGCGGCAATCTGCAATTGCTGCCGATGGTCTCTGCTGTAGATGCACCCGAACTGCTTGCCGAGATGGACCTGGCGTGCGCGCGCCTGGCGCTGGCCTGCGACGAGTGGCAACTGGCCGATCCGTCGCCTGTACTGCCAGGCATTTCGTGTGGGGTCGGCGAGGTGGTCACCGAGGTGATGGACCTGCTGCGCAACGCAACCGACGTGCAGGTGCGGCTACTGGCGCCGGCGCATGCCATCGGCGGCTCGTGTGCGATGGATGCGCGTACCCTGCGTGCGGTACTCTACGTCACCATGCGCACTGTGGCGCGTGCCGGCGCCGGTGCACCATTGGAAATTGGCCTGGCGCGGGTGCGCCAGTGCAGTGTCCTGACGTTGCGCACGCCGTGCACACCCGATCGCATTCCCGTGGTTCTCGCACCGGCGAAGATGGTGCGTGCGTCGCAGGACCAGATGCCCCGGCTCAATGTCGGCCTGTGGGATGCATCGATGACGCTGCGCGCATGTGGTGGGGCGCTTGCCATACGCCACGAAGCTGCGGTGCTGCGGGTGCGGCTGCGACTTCCGGCGCTGGCGCCAGGCTGAAGCTGCCACATCAGGATCAACGGTATTTCATTGGGCGGCTTGATGAAGGTGGCGGTGCCCGCATTGGTGCAAGTCCGGTGTCCGTCGCGATGGATCTTCCCGCGACGTGTCGTCGGATTTGTTCTGGCTTCCGTGCCCGATACCGCCGAGGTTGGCCAGTAGTTGCAGATCGACTGCCGCAGGAAGGGTGCTCAAGGGCTGCGTCGGCGTTTACCACCCCAACAGCTCAGGCACTGCCAGATCCCGCACTGCTTGCGCCAGCAACTGCGTCTCGCGCGCAGTCAAGCTGGTGATGGACCAATTTACAAGGGCCTTGCTGCGCAAATTTCTAGACCTCTTGCCCCTGAAATTTGTCAAAGCAATTGGGGCACATAGCGTGCGTCATGCTGGCGCCGGTATGGATCCGAAAGTAGTCCTCGACTTTCGTCCAGTATCCGGAGTCGTGACGGATGCTTTTACACCACGCGCATATAGGTAGCAGGATGCGCAGCGCACTTACGTTCTCCAACGCCTCGGCAAGTGCTCTGGCCTGTCGCCTTAATTCCATCTGCGCTACGGTCTGGCGGGCGAGGATCTGCAGCGCATGTTGCTGCTCAGCGTCCAGTCGCCGTGGCTCGCGATCGATGGCGCACAGCGTTCCGAGCGCATTTCCCTCGGAATCGATAAGAGGCGCACCCGCATAGAAGCGGATATTGGGATCGTTGGTGACCAACGGGTTGGAGGCGAATCGCGGGTCGTTGATCGCATCCTCGACCACGAAAAGCTCCGTGTCCAGGATCGCGTGTGCGCAAAACGCGTGCTCGCGTGGCGTCTCGGATGCGTCCATGCCGATGCGTGACTTGAACCACTGTCGCTCACTGTCAAGCAGCACCATCATCGAGATCGGCACGCGGCAAATAGCCGCGGCCAGTGCCGTGATGTCGTCAAAACTCTGCTCGGGCGGGGTGTCGAGCAAACGGTATTCGCGCAGTGCCGCAATCCGGCGACTTGCAGCGCTTGCGCCAAACCGGCGTTGCGACTGTAACGCGCGATCTGGCCGGAAGGCGTACCTTGTAACGGCTGGCGCGCGGACAACGCAATGAACATTTCTTAAGAATCGGATGCGCCGATGCGGCTTACCATTTATGCAAGTCCAGTCCTGACTGCGCGTGGGCGCAAGGGGACCGGAAAAAGTGAACGTCAGGTGTTAACGATGAACTCTTACCATCGCCATGGCAACCAGACAGCTGTACCCTGCGCAGGGCTGCAGGCCTGCGATGCACTGGATGGCCCGAACCCCCATGCCTTCGGTATCCTGCCTGCCAGGTTGCCGCGGGTCCCGCATGCAGGCCCGCCGCTCGATCCCCGTGCCACGGTGCCGGCTCCGCTGGAGTTTGCGGGTTTGATGGACGCCGACCCCGTGCCGGCGCAACAGATGTGCATCGAGGGTATGTTGTCGCGGGATGCTTTTGACCATGTGCTGGTCGGAGCCCTGGCGCGTATCACGCTGAAAGGGCCTGCATTGCGGCATTATTCCTCCATGACGGGCGAGGTTGTGCAGGTCGATCTCGGACGAGCGCGGGTTTACGGCCAGCCGTTCAGGTGCTGCCACGTGCGGGTAGTTGCCGCAAGCTCGTTTTTTGTCGATGGCAACACCTACTACCCGCTGCTGCCAGACGTTGCGGTGCGCATGGAGATACTGGCCGCAAGCCGCACCTTTTATCCCATCATGCAGACGGTACGGCAATGGTTGTCATGACGAAGTCAGTTCTGATGCCTCTTCGCGCAATGCGCACGCCACACCATTGCGTCGTTCCAGCAGGACGGCGCAGTGGTGTGGCGTGAGGCCTTGGACGCGTGACTTGATGCCGCGATCTGACATGTCCGCCCGGCTCCCACTTCCTGCCAGGTCTCACTGGACCGCGATGAGCGAGCGCCTCCGTCTAGCCGCTTGGCCCACCGCGGGACGGACATCGCCGGAAG
>JBKJRR010000418.1:0-29445 GCA_046594635.1 Burkholderiaceae bacterium | reverse complement strand
AATCACCATACCTTCAGGGTCTGGGGCGAGATCTTGCGACGCATGCCGACCGCTCGCCTGACGCTGGACTTCCGCCATTTCTCGATCCCCGAGAACCGCAACCATTTTCTTCTATTGCTGCAGGCCCAGGGAGTCGACACGGATAGAGTGAGCATGCGCAACAGCAAGAACATTTTCCAGGGGTTGCACGATTTTGACGTTTTGCTCGATTGCTTTCCACACAGTGGCGGCACCATGTTGCTTGATGCCTTGTGGATGGGGGTGCCGGCGCTGACACTTGCCGGCAGGCCGCCTCTGGGGCGCATCGGCACCACGTTCATGCACAACATCGGCCTGCCCCAATGGGTTGCGCACAATGAGCAGGAGTACATCGACAAGGCCTGCTCATTTGCAGCGGATATCGCGGGGCTGACGCAACTGCGCGCTGGCATGCGGGCACGCCTGCTCGGATCACGACTGATGGACGGGAAGGGTTTTGTGCGAGGGGTGGAGAAAGCCTATCGCATCATGTGGGAGCGATTCTGCGTTGGTGAGTCTCCATCGCCATTGGATGTTGCTGCCACATCTACGGAGGATTGATGAAGGCGGTGATCCTCGCAGGAGGTCTGGGCACCCGTATCTCCGAGGAAACACATTTGCGGCCCAAGCCGATGGTCGAGATCGGTGGCAAACCCATCCTGTGGCACATCATGAAGATGTACTCGGCCCACGATGTCAACGAATTCGTGATCTGCTGTGGCTACAAGGGCTACATCATCAAGGAGTATTTCGCCAACTACTTCCTGCACATGTCAGATGTGACCTTTTGCATGGCCAATAACCGTATGGAAGTGCACCACAAACATGCTGAGCCTTGGCGCGTCACCTTGGTGGATACCGGCGACGACACCATGACAGGCGGTCGTCTGCGTCGCGTGCGTGACTACATTCAAAGTGACGCCAACTTTTGTTTTACCTATGGTGACGGCGTGTCTGACGTGGATATTTCGGCCACTATTGCCTTCCATCGGGAGCATGGCAAGTTGGCGACCGTGACCGCGGTGCAGCCGCCAGGACGTTACGGCGCGCTGCAATGTTCCGGTAGCGCCGTGACCGGGTTTTTGGAGAAGCCACGCGGTGATGGCGGCCTTATCAACGGAGGCTTTTTTGTGTTGTCTCCGTCATGCCTGGATCGGATCGCCACGGACGCTACCTCCTGGGAGCGCGAGCCAATGGCGCAACTCGCGATCGACGGTGAACTGATGGCCTACGAACACAGGGGCTTCTGGCAGCCGATGGACACCTTGCGTGAAAAGAATTTGCTGGAATCATTGTGGACCAGTGGACAGGCGCCCTGGAAGACATGGTGACCACGCTGGAGGCAAGGTTCTGGCGTGGCAGGCGGGTCCTGTTGACGGGTCATACCGGTTTCAAGGGGGCGTGGCTCGCCTTGTGGTTGCACCGATTGGGTGCCAGGGTCACCGGTGTTTCGCTGGCGCCAACGACCGATCCCAGTCTGTTCTCGATGGCAGGAATAGAGGCATTGCTCGACCACCACGTGGTCGACATACGGGATGCACAGTCGCTTGCCGCGATAGTGCACCGGGCGCAGCCCGAGGTGGTGCTGCATCTGGCCGCTCAGGCCTTGGTGCGTGTCTCCTACGCTGCTCCAGCGCAGACTTTTGCCACCAATGTCATGGGTACGGTCAACCTGCTCGAGGCGGTGCGTCACGTTGGGGGCGTGCGCGTGGTCTTGGTCGCAACCACCGACAAGGTATATCGCAATCGGGAAAACGGGCAAGCCTTCGTCGAAACCGACGAGCTTGGCGGCCATGACCCTTATAGCGCCAGCAAGGCAGCGGCAGAAATCGCGCTGGCGTCGTATCGCGACGCGTTTCTCGCCGCCGGTGGCGTGGCGCTGGCCAGCGTACGTGCTGGCAATGTGATTGGTGGCGGCGACTGGTCGGCCGACCGCCTGCTGCCCGATGCAGTTCGTGCATGGAGTGCTGCATTGCCACTGTTGGTGCGGCGTCCCGAGTCCGTGCGACCGTGGCAGCATGTACTGCAGCCCTTGCATTCCTACCTGCGCCTGGTCGAATACCTGTGGCGGCGACCGGAGCTGGCGTCGGCATACAACAGCGGCCCTGAAGCGGGCCAGTGCTGCTCGGTGCGAGATTTGCTGCAACTGGCTCTGGCGGCCCATGGGACAGGAGAAGTTCAGTACGCAACGCAAACGGTTGGTGTACAGGAGGCAGGTATTCTCCTGCTCGACAGCGGCAAGCTGCGCGCCGTGATCGGTCCGCAGCCCGGATGGAATCTGTCGCAGGCGGTGCTGCGTTCAATGACTTGGTATCGGCACCAGCGCGCAGGCGTGGATGCGGCGCGCCTGTGCGGTGACGACATCGACGCATTCGAAGCGCTAGCCGGGGGCGCGGCATGATCGGGGCGTGATGAGCGAATTGCGCTACCTGCCAACGCCGCTGCCCGGCGTTTTGCAAATTGAGCGGACCCTCCACTTGGATGGGCGAGGGACGTTTGCGCGCTTGTTTTGTACTCAGGAACTGGTGCCGGCGGGCTGGACCGGACCGATGGCGCAGATCAACCATAGCGTTACCTCCCGATGCGGCACGGTTCGTGGCCTGCACTACCAGTTGCCGCCGTTTGCGGAAATGAAGCTGGTCAGTTGCGTACGCGGCCGGATTTGGGATGTGGCCGTGGATCTGCGGCGCGATTCCCCCAGTTTCCTGCAATGGCATGCGCAGGAGTTGTCGCCGGAGAGCGGCATGGCATTGCTGATTCCGCAAGGCTGCGCACATGGCTTCCAAGCTCTGAGTGACGACGCC
Organism: Burkholderiaceae bacterium; assembly: GCA_046594635.1. GTDB lineage: Bacteria > Pseudomonadota > Gammaproteobacteria > Burkholderiales > Burkholderiaceae_C > CAISIP01. Next base: position 26,623 of record JBKJRR010000418.1, on the reverse strand, counting down.
GAAATCATCTACTGCCATTCCTCGCCATTTGCGCCAACGGCCCAGTCGGGCCTGCACCCCTGCGAGCCCCGGCTGGCGATCGCCTGGCCTCTGCCGGTGCAGCAGCTTTCCCAGCAGGATTCCAACTGGCCGGCACTGGATGCCGCGTTGATGGGAGTCGGCCCATGAATTGCCGGCATTGCGGTGCAGATCTCAACCTGGCGATGCTTGACCTCGGGCATGCGCCACCGTCGAATGCGTTCCTTGACGATCAGCAGCTACGCGATCCCGAGGTCTGGTATCCACTGCGCGTGCTGGTGTGCCAAAGTTGCTGGCTGGCCCAGACTCTGGACCATGGTGCGGGTGATGTGTTGTTTGGTGATGACTACGTCTATTTCAGTGCGTATTCCAGCTCATGGCTGGCCCATGCAAAGGCCTATGTGCAGACAATGTTGACCCGGTTCGGGTTGGGTCCGAAAAGCATGATTGTCGAGGTTGCCGCCAATGACGGTTACCTGCTGCAGTACGTGCAGCAGGCCGGCATACCCTGCTATGGCGTGGAGCCGACCGCCGGGACCGCGGCGGCGGCCCTTGGCAGGGGGCTGGAAATCGTGTCTGAATTTTTCGGTGTGTCTTTGGCGTGCCAGTTGCAGGCCCAGGGACGTACCGCTGACCTGATGGTGGCCAATAACGTGCTGGCTCACGTGCCGGATATCAATGATTTCGTCGCCGGGTTCACGCGTCTGCTCAAGCCAGCTGGGGTCGTTACATTCGAGTTCCCACACCTGCTGCGAATGGTGCAGGGCTGCCAGTTTGACACTGCTTACCATGAACATTACAGCTATTTGTCGCTGACCGCCGTGCTGCGCATTCTTGCCGCGCATGGCCTGGATGTGTTCGATGTCGAGCAGTTGTCGACCCATGGCGGAAGCCTCAGGGTGTTTGCCCAGCGCACAGATACTGGCGTGCAAACCTCTTGCCCGTCGGTTGCGTCCATGCTCGCGCACGAACAAGACGGTGGCGTAACAACCGCAGCGTTTTACCGAGAATTTCAACGCCAGACCGTGCGCATCAAGCACGAACTGCTAGCCTGGTTATTGCGCTGCCAGCGCGAGCAGATCTCGGTTGCGGCTTATGGCGCCGCGGCCAAGGGCAACACCTTGTTGAACTTCGCTGGTGTACGGCCCGACCTGTTGCCGTATGTGGTCGACCGCAATCCGGCCAAGCAGGGCAAGTATCTGCCGGGCAGCCGTATCCCGGTGTTGGACGAGCAGGCGTTGCGCGAGCGGCGACCCCAGCGCGTTTTGATCCTGCCATGGAACTTGCAGGGTGAGGTCATGCGGCAGCTGTCGTATATCGCGCATTGGGGCGGACGGTTCGTCATCGCTGTGCCACAACTGACAGAATTCCCCGCAGGCACCGACCTGAATATCGAGGGATTGACCGGACGACAGGCGTGAGGCTGCTGCTGACAGGGGCCAGTGGCTTTCTCGGTCGCCATATGCTGCACTTGCTGCGGGGCCAAGGTGTTGCAGTCTGGACGATGGGTCGCAGTCTTCCTCCTGGACAGTCGGATGGAGCGCATGTCTTTTGTGATCTGCTGGCCGAAGGTGATCTCTCACCGGCCCTGATTCAACTGGCGCCCAGCCACCTGTTGCATTTGGCATGGGTAACCGACCCCGGCAGCTACCATGTTTCGCCGCTCAATGCCGATTGGACAAATGCCACGCGGCGGCTGGCGCGTGCCTTTATCAAAGCGGGGGGGCGACACCTTGTGGCGGTGGGCAGTTGCGCCGAATACGATTGGTCGCATGGATGGTGTGATGAAGGTGCGACAGAGGTGTCGCCGTCGACTCCATATGGGATGGCCAAGGACGCCATACGGCAGTTGCTGCAGGCCATGTGCGACGCGAGCGGGATTCGATTTGCATGGGCAAGAGTGTTTTTCCCGTTCGGTGCCTATCAGTCGCCGCAACGGCTGATTCCCTCGCTGGTGTCGGCATTGCGGGGCCAGCGGCCTGCATTCGAGACGCAGGTGTTGCAACGCCGTGACTTCGTCGCGGCACCCGATGTGGCGCTGGCCCTGTGGACCTTGCTGCAGGCCCCGGCACAGGGCTGCTACAACATCAGCTCCGCAGTCCCCGTTGCGATTGGTGACCTGATCCGGGTGTTGGCGCGCCTGCTAGACGCGGACCCGCAGCCCTTGCTGGCGGCGGCTGCAACAGAACTGCAGCCACCGGAGCTGGTGGCGGGTGACAATCTGCGCCTTCGGTCGCTGGGGTGGCGTGCTGCAGGTAACCTGTCGGACCGCCTTTCGCAGTATCTGACGAGCATCGGCGCATCTGTCTCGGCGCAATGTGCTGGCGCGCCGTCGGGTAGCCTGACTGGCACGATCAATAGACCATAGGGAGTCGCAATGCAATTGAATCTGGACACAGACGAACAGACGCTCACCATCACGGACGGCGGCGTGCGCACCCGCATGCCGCTGTACTCCCGAGAGGCGTTCGAGGCGATGTCGCGTCAATGGGTTCGGGTGGGATGGAGCCTCAAATATCCCTATACCTTCTCCTGGATGGGCCGGCCGGTGATCCAGCTACCCGAGGACATGATCCGCATGCAGGAGGTGATTCATCGTTTGCAGCCGGACCTGATCATCGAGACTGGCGTGGCCCACGGTGGCTCGCTGGTTTTTTATGCCAGCTTGTGCAGGGCCATGGGCAAGGGTCGGGTCATCGGGGTGGATATCGAGATCCGGCCTCACAACCGCAGTGCGATCGAAGCCCATCCGCTGGCGGAGTTGATCACACTGATTGAAGGCTCCTCCATCGATCCGGGCATCGTCGCGCAGGTAAGCCAACAAGTGCAACCAGGACAGACAACGCTGGTGATCCTCGACTCCAATCACAGCTACGGCCACGTGCTTGCCGAGTTGCATGCCTATTCAGGCATGGTTTCACCTGGTTCATACATTGTGGCTACTGACGGAATCATGGCCGATCTGGCCGATGTGCCGCGTGGGCAACCGCAATGGGCAAATGACAACCCGACCTGTGCAGCGCGCGATTTTGTACAGACGCGGTCACACCAGTTCGTGGTCGAACAGCCCGTGTGGCCTTTCAATGAAAGTGGTTTGCAGACCAACATCACGCATTGGCCTGGCGCCTGGTTGCGTCGCCTGGATTGAGTCCGCCAACAGGGCGAGGGCCCGGCCTTCGCCCTGTTGGCGGGATTGCGGCATCAACGCTGTAACAGCGCCAACACCTGTTGTGGCAACTGGTTGGCCTGCGCCACCATTGCTGTGCCGGCCTGTTGCAGGATCTGTGCGCGCGCCAGATTGGCGGTTTCCTGTGCGAAGTCTGCGTCCAGGATTCGCGAACGCGACGCTGACAGGTTCTCCGAAGTTACCTGCAGATTATTGATCGAGGTTTCGAAACGGGACTGCAAGGCGCCGAGCCGGGCCCGTTCGCCATTGATGAAACTCAGCGCGGAGTCAACGGTCTTGAGCGCCTGTGTAGCCTTGGCGAACGAGGTCACATCCAGGTCCGACACCTTGTTCAGCGTGGAGCCGCCATCTGCGGCCAAGTTCGTGGTTGTCACATCCACCGCAAACGATTTGTCCGAATCCAGCGTGATGTAGCCCACGGCGGTCGCAGTGCCGGCGGTGGTGTCTGCCGTCAGGGTGACGCCGGTCGACAGGGTTCCGTCGCTGGCAACCTTCCTTACCTGTATGTCGCCGGCATTGGCGACCGTGGTGTCGGCCACCGAGATGTCGTTGCCAGTGGCATTGGTCAGAATGACGGCAGTACCCGTGGAGTTGAGCGAGGCCGTGACCCCTGTCTTGGACGATTGGTCGTTGATGGCGGAGACAGCGGTCGACAGGCCGTCGGTAGTGGAAGCAGATGAAATCGAGAATGCGATAGCCTGGGGCGCCACGTTGTCCGACTGGAGCGTCAGGTTGTAGGCGCCGGCAAGGCCAAACGTCAGGCTGATCTCGGTACGGGCCGTGGCGACAACACCCGTCGTCGATGCGGCCAGGTTGATCTTGTCGGCGTTTGCCTTGGCCGTACTGTTGACGTCAACCGTGACGTTGGCGCTGCCAAGTGTGCCATTGACAATGATCGTACCCGCCACAGTCGAGTTCAATCCCACGGCGGCAAGTACCGCGTCACCACCAGCGGCCTGCAATTGGTTGTTGCCATAGACGTTGGTACGCAGATTGGCCGTCGCGGCGGTGATGGTCTGGTTCGCATTGGCGCCGACCTGGAATTGCTGGGTGCCGAAGGTGCCGTCGAGAAGCCGCTGACCGTTGAATTCAGTGGTCTGCGAGATCCTGTCGAGCTCGGTTACCAGCTGAGTCACCTCCTGCTGCAGGGCCTGACGGTCGCTGGCACTATTGGATGCGTTGGCCGATTGCACTGCCAGTTCGCGCACCCGTTGCAATATGTTGCCAGCGCCACTCATTGCGCCCTCTGCGGTCTGTGCCAGTGAGATGCCGTCGTTGGCATTGCGTGCCGCCTGGTTCAGACCTCGGATTTGCGAGGTGAAGCGCTCCGAAATCGCCAGACCGGCGGCATCGTCCTTGGCGCTGTTGATGCGCAGGCCCGACGAAAGTCGCTGGATCGACGTCGAGAGCGACGAGGCACTCATGCCCAGATTGCGCTGCGTCGTGAGCGAATTGATGTTGGTATTGATCGTTGATGCCATGGAAAACTCCTGGTGGGGTCAGCCTGGTTGCATCCCATTGCGACGTTGGCAGCTGACAAATTGGGACCCTGGGAAGAATTGTGGGCACTGGTCAGAAAGGCGTTGCGTCGATAAAGCAAGTAAAAACCCGCCACTTTTGCCGTTTGACCCTCAAGTTTTCCGATGAAGACCCGAAAACCTTAGCAACGGGTTGCAAGAAGGGCTCGTCGTTCGGTGGCCCCTAGTAATAGTGGTTGCCGGACTTGGCGGCCAGCTTCAGTCTGGCGTTCAGGCTGGCAGCAATGCCGGAAACAGTCAGCTTTTTGTGGAGTAACACTATGTCTTCGACCATCAATACCAATATCAATTCGCTCACTGCCCAGCGTAATCTGGGTATGAGCGCTTCGTCGCTCTCGACGTCGATCCAGCGACTTTCGTCGGGCCTGCGCATCAACAGCGCCAAGGACGATGCCGCCGGTCTGGCGATCTCCGAGCGCTTCACCTCGCAGATCCGAGGTCTGAACCAGGCGGTGCGCAATGCCAATGATGGCATCTCGCTGGCCCAGACGGCGGAGGGCGCTTTGAAGGCCTCCGGCGACATCTTGCAGCGGGTGCGTGAACTGTCCGTGCAGTCGGCCAACGCAACCAACAGTGCGAGTGACCGTCAGGCCCTGCAGGCCGAGGTGGGTCAGTTGGTGTCGGAGCTGGACCGCATTTCGCAGACCACCGAGTTCAACGGCAGGCGTTTGCTGGACGGCACATTCGGCACCCAGCAGTTCCAGGTCGGCGCCAACGCGAACCAGACCATCATTGCCGCCACTGCGAACTTGCGTACCAGCGTGTATGGCAACAATCAGACGAAAAATGATGGTGGGGTTGCCACTTTGGCGGCGTTTGGCTCCAACGGCAATACCGGAGGTGCCGTGACCATCAACGGATCGATCGGCAGTGCCACGGTCACCACGGGCAGCAACAGCACGGCCAAAGCCAATGTGAGCCTGATCAATGCACAAACTGTGGCAACCGGTGTGACGGCAACGGCGCGTACCGATGTGAGCGTGTCCTTCGCCAGTGCAGGTGCCTACACACTGACCCTGCAGTCGGACAACACTACCGCGCAAACTGTCTCATTCACGCTTGCCGCGGCCGGTACGGCTGAGGGGCTGTCTGCGGCAGTTGCAGCCATTAACGATCAGTCGTCCAAGACCGGGGTGATTGCGTCGCTCAATAGCGCTGGCTCCGCGGTCATCTTGAGCAATGCTACCGGCAACGACATCACCTTGTCGGACACGGTGGCGCTCAATGCGGGCGATGTGACCGTGACGAAGCTTGATGAAGCTCTGGTGGCCGTGGGTGCCGGTGCAGTACTGGATGCCGCGGGCACCGTCGCGCAGAATGCGACTGTATCCGGCTATATTACGCTGGACTCGTCGAAATCCTTCTCGGTCAGCGTCGCGGCTGGAAATACCCTGACTGCCAACGGCTCCACTCTCAAGAAAGTGTCTGATCTGGACATCACGTCGTTTGTCAAGGCTACCGACGCCCTGAAGACCGTTGATTCCGCGATCGCCTTCATCAGCGGGCAACGCGCCAGTCTGGGCGCCTTGCAGTCCCGTTTCGAGACCGCGATCGGCAACCTGCAGACAACTTCAGAGAACTTATCGGCGTCGCGTTCGCGCATTCTGGATGCCGACTTCGCCCAGGAAACCGCCAACCTGTCACGAGCCCAGATCCTTCAGCAGGCCGGCACTGCGATGGTGGCACAGGCCAACCAGCTGCCGCAGGGTGTGCTGGCCCTGCTGCGGTAATCAGGCCAAGGCCCGTCATGACGGCGGGCTGGCGTTGAAACGTCAGCTGGTTTGGTGAATCAGGCGGCGGATCGATTCGATCCGCCGCCATTTCAGCTTTCGGATTGTGGATGTGGGGCGGTGTTACATGTGTATTTCCGACGATTGGACTGCGCGTAGAACCGGATAATGAAGACGACAGCCCGCTGACGGGCAAAGGAGTACATCATGGCGACCATTTCATCCCCCGGCATCGGCAGCGGACTGGACGTGAAGTCCATCGTGTCGCAATTGGTGGCGATCGAAAGGCAGCCACTGACAAGCCTCCAGGTACAGGCGGCCACGGTCCAGACCCGCATTTCGGTATTTGGGCAGATCAAGTCGCTGGTCTCCACCTTGTCCGATGCTGCCAGCCGGCTCGCAAGCCTGACCACTTTCAATGCTGTCAAGGCCAACTCGTCCAAGAGCGAGACCGTGTCAGCAACCGCCATAGGCGGCACGGCGGCCAACAGTTTTTCGGTGAAGGTCGACAATCTGGCCAAGGCGCAGGCCACCGCATCTGGTGCCTTGTTGCCAGTGGGTGGCGCGCTCGGTGCCGGCACATTGCGACTACAACTCGGCCAGTGGTCGATTGTTCCCGCGTCGTTTACGCCGCAAGCCAGCGGCGGTCAGGTCGACATTGAGGTTAGCGCTGGCGATACCGTCAGCGACCTGGCGAGCAAGATCAACGGGGCTGGCGCCGGTGTCACGGCTACGGTACTCAATGACGCTTCCGGTGAGCGTCTTTTGCTTCGCTCGAACGCGACGGGCGTTGCCGCTGGTTTTGAACTCAGCGTAGTGAGCGACGCCGATGGAAATCCGGCCGATGCGCTGGGTCTGTCGCGGGTTGTGAATGGTGCGTCTATCCAGTACGGTGAAGACGCTCGGTTGAGGATCAACAATATTGCGGTCAGTTCATCCACCAACAAATTTGAAAACGTCGTCTCGGGTGTTACGCTCACTGCCAATGCGGTCAGCACCGATGCAGCAGAGATCACGGTGGCCAAGGATAAGTCGGCGCTGACCGCGGCATTGAACGACTTTGTCGCGGCGTACAACGCGGTGAACGAGGCCATCAACGAACAGACCAAATATGATCCGGCATCCAAGGTCGGTGGACTGCTGCAGGGGGACGCCACTGCCATCGGGCTGCAAAACGCGTTGCGCGGCATCCTGCAGTCCAGTACCAGCGGATCAACTTATCAGCGGCTGAACGATATTGGAATTACCCAGCAGCTGGGCGGCAATTTGGTCATTGACGGCGCCAAGCTGGATGCCGCCGTCAACAATGGGGACGAACTCAAGAACTTGCTGCGCATCGACAACGGCAACCCGTTGACCAATGGCGTCGCATCCAAGTTTTCTGCTTTCGCCAAGGGCCTGCTCGCGACCGACGGCATCTTCAGCAGCAAGGACGCCTCGCTCAAGCGCTCGCTCGATCTCAACGCGAAGGACCAAACTAGGTTGACCGAGAAAGTCGCTCGTATTGAGGCGCAGCTTAACCGCCGTTATAGTGCATTGGACGTTCAGCTCAACAGCCTCAACGCCCTCAATGCCTTTGTGACGCAGCAGGTGACCCTATGGAACCAGACGAAGAATTGAGTCGCTTCGCTGAAGTGACGGGTGGTTTGCCAGTTTTTCCGCCGTCCCGGCACTTGAGTTGACGCTGGCAATGCCGATAAGAAAGGTATCACTTCAAGGATTGCTCGCATGTTTTCCCAGATGCATCCCCGTTCAGCAAGCGCCTACAAGAATATTGGTGTGGAGACCAGTGTTCGACATGCCAGTGCGCATGATCTGGTCGACATGTTGTTCGACGCTTTGCTGCTGGCGGTAGGTTCTGCCAGAGTTTCGATGCGCAATGGCGACATCAAAAGCAAATGCAGCAATATTGTCACTGCCGTGCGCATCTTGGAGGAGGGCCTCAAGGGTGCACTGAATTTCGAGCAAGGCGGACAATTGGCGATCAATCTGCAGGAGTTGTATGGTTACTGCGTCGTGCGGCTGACACAGGCGAACGCTCGCAATGATGAGGCTGCGCTGGACGAGGTGCTGCGCCTGATTGAGCCGGTCGCCAGCGGTTGGAAGCAAATGGGCCAGACGCAGGACGCGAAGACCGCACCGCGCCTGCAGGCAGCTTGAGTACCCGGAGCCTTCAATGAGCCAGAAATTGATCGATTACTACCGGGCCATCGAGGTGGCCAGCGGCCAGATGCTCGACGCGGCCAAGGCCGAAGACTGGGATGGCGTGGTTCGGCTCGAGGGTACCTGCGCGGTGTTGATCGAGCAGCTGCGTTATGCGTCGACCACGCTAGAGCTGCCCAAGGAAAATCGCGCAGAAAAGTCTGGCATCATGTTGCGCATCCTGGGCAACGACGCCCAGATTCGTTACCTTGCCGAGCCTTGGATGGCGCATTTCGAGAAGAAGTTCGAGGGTCTGCAGCAGTTGCTGCACTGAGCGGACGCGTGAGTTCGGCCGTCAGACCTGCATGTTCATGATGTCGGTATAGGCCTGGACCATGCGATTGCGCACATGCAGGGTCGCCTGAAATCCGATCTGAGCCTTCTGGATCGCGATCATGGTGTCTTCCAGGCTGACCGTGGGGTTCTCCAGCTGAACCTCGCGCTGCATCTGTCTGGAATTGTTCTGGGCCGCACTGACCTCGGTGAGTGCACTTTTCATGGCGCCGCCAAAGCCACTTGCTGCGCCGCCAACGGCTGTATCGCTGGCAGGGCGCATAAGCGCGGCAGGGCTCAGTCCAAGTGGGAAACTGGTGGGTGGCAAGCGTAGATCCATGGTGTTCTCCCGGGGCTATCCCCATTACACTTGCATCCTAGCGGCGCACGACAACTGAAAATAATTGAATTGACGGGTGAATTCAGCCCTTATCGGGCTAATGTTTTTCGCCTGCGTCCGAATAATCAACGTCATCGATGGTGCGACCTCGCGCCACGCCGTTTCGGATTGTTCGATGACCGCAGTTGCCACGCTACCCCCACCTGTCACGCTGAACCAGCGGCTGTCCGGGCTGGAGTCCGGCCAGCGCATGCGCCTGGCCTTGGGCGCGCTCGTGATCGTGGCCATCATCATCGCCGGCGTCGTTTTGGGCAGCAAGCCCGATTGGCGCGTGCTGTATGCGAACCTGGCCGACAAGGATGGTGGCGCCATCGTGGCCCAACTGTCGCAGATGAACATTCCGTACAAGCACACGGAAGGCGGATCGGCCATCCTGGTACCGGCGGACAAGGTGCACGACACCCGGCTGCGCCTGGCCTCCCAGGGTTTGCCCAAGGGCTCGGTGGTCGGCTTCGAGATGATGGAGTCCAACCGTTTTGGCATGACCCAGTTTCAGGAGCGCCTCACATTCCAGCGCGGGCTGGAGGGTGAGCTGACGCGTTCCATCCAGGCCTTGTCGTCGGTGCAAAGTGCGCGCGTGCACCTGGCACTGCCAAACCAGAACGGATTTTTCCGCGAACAGCAAAAGCCTTCGGCCTCTGTGCTGGTCAGCCTGTATCCGGCGCGCTCGCTCGATCGCACGCAGATTGCCGGCATCGTGCATCTGATCGCCTCCAGTGTTCCCGAACTGGCGCCATCGGCGGTCAGCGTGCTCGACGACACTGGCAAGTTGCTGTCCACGCCGGCCGACGGCTCGGGCGATTCGCGTGGAGTCGATGCCGAGCAGCTGCAATACACGCAGAGCATCGAGCAGTCGTTCACCCGTCGCATCCTGGACATCCTGGAGCCTATCGTCGGCAAGGGCAATGCGCGTGCCCAGGTGACGGCCGACGTCGACTTCTCGCAGACGCAGTCGACCTCCGAGTCGCATCGCCCCAACCAGACGCCCGACAGCAGCGCCATCCGCAGCCAGCAGTTGGTGGAGACCGGCGCGGGTGCCGGTGCAGCAGCAGGACCTTCCGGCGTGCCGGGTGCGGTAACGAATCAGCCGCCGGGTGCGGCCACGGCCCCGATCAACGCGCCGGCGCAGACACTGGCTGCGGCGGGCACGGCGGGTGCCGGAGCGCAAGGCGCGGCAGCAACCGGTGGCAAGCGTGAGTCGATCATCAACTACGAAGTGGACAAGACGGTGCGGGTGGTGCGTTCGAGCACCGGGCAGGTGCGCCGGCTCAGTGCGGCGGTGGTCGTCAATCACCGCGCCGGCAAGGATGACGCCGGCAACGTAACCTCGGTGGCGTTGACCGCCGACCAGATCGAGAAAATGACTGCCCTGGTGCGCGAGACCATTGGATTCAACAAGGAGCGCGGCGACTCGGTGAATTTGATGAACGCGCCGTTCGCGGTCGAGCAGCAGGACGCACAGGTGCTGCCGCTGTGGCGTCAGCCCGAGATGCAGGATCTGGCGCGCAGCCTGGCCTGGCCGATCGGCACGGTGTTACTGGTGGCGTTGGTACTGTTGGGACTGGTACGACCCGGCCTCAAGGCGATGTCGCAGCAGCCCGCCATGGCCGAGTCGGTGGGTGAGGGGCAAGAGGCCGGCCAACTCGACGCCCTGGTGGCCGACGAGGCCGAGCGCCCGCCGCTGCTGATCAAGGCAGCGCCGAAACCTCCGCCGGAGCCGACCGAAAGCGAGTTGCGCCTCGAAGATGCGCGCAAGCTGGCACGGGAGAATCCCGCGGCAGTGGCCAGCATCGTCAAAGGGTGGATCGGCAGCGAGGTGCCGGCCTGAGCCCGGTCTGGTAAAACACGTTTATGGCTGACGACGGACTACAGGACGCTGCGATTTTGCTGATGTCGCTTGGCGAAGCCGAGGCGGCCGAGGTATTCAAGCATCTGTCCCCCAAGGAAGTTCAGAAACTGGGCGAGGCGATCGCGCGTACCAAGGCGATTCCGCGCGACCGGGCAGATGGCGTGGTGGAGAAGTTCATCGGGGTCGCGGCGTCGCAGAGTCTGCTGGTCGCCGACTCCGGCGACTATGTGCGCGCGGTGTTGCGCCGGGCGCTGGGCGACGACAAGGCGACCTTGCTGCTCGACCGTATCCTGCAAGGTGGCGACGTCTCCGGCATCGAGAGTCTGAAGTGGATGGACGCGTTATCGGTGGCCGAGTTGCTGCGCAATGAGCATCCCCAGATCGTGGCCGCCATCCTGGTCCACCTGGATTTCGACCAGGGTTCGGATGTGCTCAAACTGATTGGCGAGCGCCAACGCAATGAAGTGATGTTGCGCATCGCGACGATGGAAGGTATCCAGCCCACGGCGCTCAAGGACCTCAACGAAGTGCTGTTCCAGGTGTTGCAGGGCACAGACAAGGTGCGCAAGTCGTCGCTGGGCGGTGTCAAGGCGGCGGCCGAGATGATCAATCTGATGGGCGCGAACATTGAAGGTACCGTGATCGAGTCGATCCGCAGCCACGACCCGGATCTGGCGCAAAAGATCATGGACAAGATGTTCGTGTTCGACGACCTCCTTACACTGGACAACAAGGCGATTCAGACCGTGCTCAAGGAAGTGGCGTCCGATACGCTGATTGCAGCGCTCAAGGGTGCGCAGCACGAACTCAAGGAAAAAATCCTGTCCAACATGTCTTCGCGTGCGGCCGAGACCTTGCGCGAAGACCTGGAGTCGCGCGGTCCGATGCGCCTGTCCGAAGTGGAAGCGCAGCAAAAGGAAATTCTCAAGACCGTGCGCCGGCTCGCTGACGAAGGACAGATCGTGGTGGGCGGCGGTGGCGCCGACGACGCCATGGTGTAAGCGGACGACCGATCCATGCGCAACCTCACACGATTCATCCCGGGCGAAGACATTCGCCAGGTATCCCGTTGGGACTTCGGCGACGTCGATGCCGACTTGCTCAAGCTGGTTGAAGACGACCGTGCGCGGCAGGCCGAGCTGGACCATGTGCGCGATCAAGGGTTGCGTCAAAAAGGCCATTCAGACGGTTTTGCAGAAGGTTTTGCCCAAGGCCAGGCGAACGCTATTTTGCAGGGCGAGCAACAGCTTCAGGCCTATATCGACGGGCAGGGCCGGGAATCTGCCGAACAGTTCGCGCAGTTGCTGGAGTCGGCTCGGGATCAACTCGCGCAGTCGCAACAGGTGTTGGCTCGCGGGGTGCTGGAGCTGGCGTGTGAAGTGGCCCGGCAGGTCTTGCGCCATGAGTTGTCGGTCAACCCGAACGTGGTATTGCCAGTTGTGCGCGAAGGCCTGACTTTGCTCGCCGATGACAGCAAGAGTGCGGTAGTGCGGCTCAATCCACTCGACCTGGACGTGCTCGAAGACACCTTGCAGACCGAGTATTCCGGTCTCTCGCTGACCTTGACGCCCGACAGCAGCATCGAACCCGGCGGTTGCCGCATCTCCAGCGCCGGCGCGGTGATCGAAGGTGACCTGCATACACGCTGGCGCCGTGCCATTGCCAAACTCGGCCTGGAACTCGATTGGGATGAGTGATGCCATGGTCACCGACCAGCCAGCTGCCTGGCAGCAGTTGCTCGAAGACGCCTGTGCCCGGGTACGGGTGGGCACAAGTCTGGAGCAGCGCGGCACCTTGACGCGACTGGCCGGCCTGGTGCTTGAGGCCAGCGGTTTGCGTATGCCGGTCGGCAGCCAGTGTTACATCCGTTCGCCTTCGCTCGACCCGGTTCTGGCGGAGGTCGTCGGCTTCTCGCAGGACCGGGCCTATCTGATGCCTGCCGGAGACGTGCACGGTCTGACCAGCGGTGCTGCCGTGGTGCCCGCGGCGGCATTTGTGCCAACACCCCGGCTGGGCCAGGCGACACATCAGGATTCCGATCTGGATGTCGGGCGCCTGCGCCTGCCGCTGGGCGAGGGTTTGCTGGGCCGTGTGGTGGATGCACATGGCGCGCCGATGGACCGCAGGGGCCCGATTCTGGCCGTGGCGCCACTGGCGCTGGACCGCAATCCGGTCAATGCGATGGACCGAGCGCCGGTGCGCGACGTGCTTGACACTGGCATCCGGGCGATCAATGCCTTGCTGACCGTGGGTCGGGGTCAGCGCATCGGGCTTTTCTCGGGATCTGGCGTGGGCAAGAGTGTGCTGCTCGGCATGATGGCGCGCTACACCAGCGCCGATGTCATCGTGGTGGGTTTGATCGGCGAACGTGGACGTGAGGTCAAGGAGTTCATCGAGGACATCCTGGGCGACGAGGGGCGCGCCAGGTCGGTTGTAGTGGCGGCGCCCGCCGACTCGCCGCCGATGGTGCGCATGCAGGGGGCAGCCTATGCCACTGCAATAGCAGAGAGTTTTCGCGACAAGGGCAAACATGTATTGCTGCTGATGGATTCGTTGACGCGATATGCAATGGCGCAGCGCGAGATCGCACTGGCCATTGGAGAGCCACCGGCAACCAAGGGGTATCCGCCATCGTGTTTTGCCAAGCTGCCGCAGCTGGTCGAGCGCAGCGGCAACGGCCTGCACGGTGTAGGGTCGATCACGGCGTTCTATACCGTCTTGTCCGAGGGCGACGACCAGCAGGACCCGATTGCGGATGCGGCACGGGCGATCCTGGATGGGCATATCGTGTTGTCACGCGAACTGGCCGAAGCAGGACACTATCCAGCCATCGACATTGCGCAATCGGCTTCGCGGGTGATGCACAACGTGGTACCTGCCAGCCACTTCGAACTGGCGCGGCGTTTCCGGGCCATGAATGCGAAATACGATAAAGGTCGCGATCTGGTGCAGATCGGTGCCTATATCGGCGGCTCTGACGCGCAGATGGACCGTGCAATCACCTTGCATGAGCCGATGCAGGCGTTTTTGCAGCAGGACATGTATGCGCCCGCGACGCTCGCGGACAGCCTGGGCGACATGGGTCTGGTGCTGGGCGAGGGCAGGCCATGAAGTTCCTGCGCAAAGCGACTGATGGCGGGTGCCGGCCATGAGCGCATCAAGAGGGCTGCTGGTGGCGATCGACCTGGCAACACGCCAACGGGACGACGCAGGTCAGGCCTTGGCGCAGGTCGTGCGTCGCTATGAGCACGCCCAACTGCAGTTGGAGCAGCTGCGCAGCTATGCGGCCGATACCTCCTCGCGCTGGTCGGTGGCATCGCAGGCCAGCGCGACGCCGCAAATTGTCGGCCACTACTACCAGTTCATGGAGCGACTGGATCAGACCATCGAAATGCAGCACGGCGCGATCGCCGAGGTTCAGCGTCAGCGCGAAGCCGCTCGGCAGGTGCTGCTGGCGGCGGAGGTCCGCTTGGCGGGGCTCAATCGCCTACTGGACAAGCGCCGTGCAGAACTGGCCAGGGCGCAGGACCAGCGCGACCAACGGCAGGCCGATGAATTGGCAGCACAGATGCACCGGCGTGTGGCACTGGCCAGCGAACACAGGGGAAATTCATGACCATCAAAATCAGCGCACCTGCGCCTGCATCGAGCACCCATAGCAAGCCGACAACACGCGCACAGAACACGCAGACAACGGGCGAAGTGCCAACCGTATCTTTCCTGTCGCTGCTGGGATCCATGGGGTTGGGCGCTGCCGTTTCAGCGGTTGCAGCCACCGCCAATCCAGAGGTGGGTGGCGCGGACGCCCAGTACCCGAGCGAGGGTCCCGCGGGTGCGCAAAGCGGGCCTGACGACGACAAATCCCAGCCACCATTGGCGCAGTTGCCGTTGGCAACAGACTGGTGGGCTGCGGCTGCTGCTCCCGCTGCTTCGGATGTACCGACTATGCCGGCTATACCGGCTATACCGGCTATACCAGAAGTTGCGACGGTAGCCGGCGCAGTGGCTGGACCACCGGGACACTCTCGTGCCGCTGGACAATCGCCGGGCCCCGGTCTGGCTGCAGCGTCGGCACAGGCGCGTGCGATGGAGCCCATGCAAGAGGCGGCCACTGAGGCCGCCTGGTTCCAACCGGCGGCGCGCCTGAACCCGACGAGCGAACTGCAGCAACTTCCCGCCCTTGCGCAGGCGGCCCAGCTGGATGGCGACGCCACGCCAGTCCCGTCCAGGGACTTCATCGCCCGGATGGATGCGGCGCGTTTGGCGGCCGATACCGACACAGCGTCACTGCGCGCGGTCAGCACCCCGTTGGGGAGCGCGCCGTCCCTCGGCCAGGTGGTGTCGATGTTTGATGCAGCGGCTGCCGGTGCCGGCGGGGCGCTGCGCAACCAGGAGCGTGGTCAACCCAGGATGGCGGGAGCGGGCGCCGCGCAGGGCATGGTGACCTGGGGCGATGCGACGCCGCCCGGAACCCAGCATGGCGCCAGTGCAGTCTATGCGCCGGGTGCGCTGACGCCCGCGCCAGCCGCGGCCATGGCGGAAAAGGTGCATTACTGGGTTTCGCGCGGTGTGCAAAACGCCTCGCTGCAGCTCGATGCGTTTGCCGGCGGGTCGGTCAATGTCAGCATCGCCGTTAGAGGCGACGAAGCGATCATCGAGTTCCGTACCGATCAACCACAGGCGCGCCAGTTGCTGCTTGAGGCCATGCCGCAACTCAAGGAACTGCTGGCCAGCGAGGGGCTGATGCTGTCGGGCGGATTTGTCGGGACTTCGGCGCAACAGGGTGGGCAAGCGCAAGGCCGGGCTACTCAACAGTCCGCCGCACGCGAGGCGCCGGTGGGGACTCCACAGGCCGCACCCGTTCGCGCCCAGGCGCTCGACGGGGTGTCTGGCGGCAGGGTAGACCTGTTCGTCTGAGGCGCAATTGCCGGCCCAGGAGGCAGGGATTGCCATGGATTCCGACCCCTTATCCGTCCATCGCTGCGCAACGGGTGCAGAATAATCCCCTTTGCAATGCGACATGAAGGATGATTTGTGGCCACCAAACCTGCTGAAGCCGCTGCGGCACCGCCCAAGAGCAAGAAGATGCTGGTGATCGTGCTGATAGTGGTGCTGGTCCTGGGACTGGCAGGAGTCGGTGCGTTCATCTATGTCAGCAAACAGCGCGCAGCAGCTGCGTTGGAGGATCAGGATCAGCCAGCGGCGACTGCCAAACATGCGACGCCGAGCGGGCCTCCGACCTATCTGCCGCTGGACAACATGGTGGTCAATCTGGCCGATCCCGGTGGCGAGAAGGTGGCACAGGTAGGTATCACTTTTGAGCTGCGCGATGCAGCAGCTGGCGAGACCGTGAAGCAATACCTGCCCACGATTCGCAGTGGCGTGTTGCTGCTGATCTCTCAACAGACTTCCGAGGTACTGCTCAAGCGCGAAGGCAAGGAAAAATTGGCCTTGGCGATCCTGCGCGAGGCGGCACGCCCATTTGGCGGCATGGAGGACGAAGAAGTAGCCGAGCCAGCGAAGAAGGGCGCCGCCCCGACGCCCAAGGCGCGCAACCGGGTGCGTCCAGGCGACCTGCCAGTACAACGCGTACTTTTTTCCAGTTTTATCGTCCAGTAAGGGTATGGCGCAGTACCGACCATGAGCGATTCATTTTTGTCCCAGGAAGAGGTCGACGCCCTGCTCGAGGGCGTCACCGGGGAGAGCCAGAAAGAGGTCGAGCAGGCGGCCCAGAAGGGTGAGGTTCGGCCTTACGACATCTCGAGCCAGGAACGCATTGTCCGGGGTCGCATGCCGACCATGGAGATCGTCAACGAGCGATTTGCGCGTAACCTGCGTCTGGGATTGTTCAATCTGATCCGCCGTACCCCCGAGATCTCTATTGGATCGATTGCGGTGCAACGCTACGGAGCCTTTCTTCGGGAACTCACGGTCCCCACCAACTTCAACATCATGGCAGTGCGGCCTTTGCGTGGCAACTGCCTGATCGTCTGTGAACCCGCGCTGATTTTTGGTGTGATTGACACGCTATTTGGCGGCACCGGAAAATTTCAGACCCGCATCGAGGGACGTGATTTCTCTGCAACCGAGCACCGGGTCATTGCCCGTTTGATCAAGGTTGTGTCGGACGAGTACAAAAAGGCTTGGAAGGGCATTTACCCGATAGAGCTGGAATACCAGCGCTCGGAGATGCAGCCCCAGTTTGCCAATGTGGCCACGCCTAGCGAGGTGGTGATCTGTACCGCGTTTCAGCTCGAGATTGGCGAGGTCACCGGCGCGATTCATTTCTGCATGCCTTATGCGACGCTGGAGCCGATACGTGATGTGCTTTATTCGTCGACCCAGGGCGACTCCATGGAAGTGGATCGTCGCTGGGTCAATGTATTGACACACGAAATTCAGGCTGTGGAGATCACGATGGTGGCGGAACTGGCGCGGACCCGTACGACGGTGGAGCAGTTGCTGTCCATGAAAGCAGGTGACTTCATCGAATTGGAACGTTCGCCGCGTATCCAAGCAACGATTGATGGCGTGCCGATGTTCGAGTGCCAATATGGCACCCACAACACGAAGTATGCAATCCGGATCGACAAGAGCCTGAGGAATCACGACCTGGACTGGATGGGAGATAAACATGGCAACTGACGGGCCACAAGACGACGGCAAGCCCGACGCCGATGCGGGCGCCGGAGCCGGCGAATGGGCTGAGGCGCTGATCGATCAGAAGGACGGCGGTAACCTGGACGATGAGCAACCCGGGGGCGTGCTCTCGGGTGACCGGCCTGCGCGGCCCTTCGGAAATACCGGTGACGGCCAGGTCAACGACATCAACATGGTGCTGGACATTCCGGTTCAGCTTTCGGTCGAACTCGGACGCACAAGGGTGTCGATCAAGCACATTTTGCAGCTCGGACAGGGTTCGGTGGTGGAACTCGATGCATTGGCGGGTGAGCCGATGGACGTGCTGGTCAACGGTTATCTGATTGCCCAGGGCGAGGTCGTGGTGGTGAACGACAAGTTCGGTATCCGTTTGACCGACGTGGTGACACCGTCCGAGCGATTGCGGCGCATCAACAAGGGCTGAGCGCGGGCATGACACAGACGCTTTTGACGGTTGCCGCTTTCGTGTTGCTTCTGGCCATGGTGCCGATGGGGCTGAAGTGGTTGCAAAGCCGCGGCGTGGCCACGGGCCCGGCCGGCGGCACGGCCAGTCGGGTGCTGTCCGCAGTGGCCGTCGGACCGCACCAGCGGGTCGTGACGGTTGAGGTTGGACCGGCACACGAGCGAATTTGTCTGGTGCTGGGCGTCACGGCGCAGTCCATTTCCTGCCTTCATACGATGGCGGCGCCGGTGCGGCCGGCTGATCGAGATACGTTGTCTGTTCCGGGGCCACACGGCTGAGCGGTTGTCGCGAGCCGTTTTCATGTCATGAACCAGTCAACGAGTCGCCGCAGGAGCGGTTGGGTCCTCAGCGCGTTTCTGGGGCTACTGGCCTTGCTGGTCCACGGTACAGTAGCGGCGCAGGCGGCGTCGACGCCGGGACAGCTGCCGCTGCTGGTGGGTACCGGGCCGGCCGGCAACAGCTACTCAGTACCCATCCAGACTCTGCTGTTTTTCACCGCGTTGTCGTTCCTGCCGGCGGTGCTGCTGATGATGACAGGCTTCACCCGCATCGTCATCGTGTTGTCGTTGTTGCGCCAGGCATTGGGCACACAGGCTTCGCCGCCCAATCAGGTGATCGTGGGGCTGTCCCTGTTCCTCACAGTGTTTGTCATGGGCCCGACGCTGGACCGTGTCTACGAGGAGGCCTATCTTCCGTACAGCAAGAATTCAATACCGTTCGAGCAGGCACTGGACAAGGCTGAGGCGCCGATGCGCGAGTTCATGGCCAAGCAGACCCGGCAGTCCGACCTGTCGCTGTTCGTGCGGCTGGCCAAGCTGGATCCGGGCGCCACAGCGCAAACGGTGCCGATGCGGGTACTGGTGCCGGCCTTCGTGACCAGCGAACTCAAGTCGGCGTTCCAGATTGGCTTCATGATTTTCATACCGTTTCTGGTGATCGACATTGTGGTGGCCAGCGTTTTGATGTCGCTGGGCATGATGATGTTGTCGCCGGTGTTGGTGGCATTGCCGTTCAAGTTGATGCTGTTCGTACTGGCCGATGGCTGGAATCTGCTGATCGGTTCGCTGGCGGCCAGCTTCGCGCCCTGACGCTGCTTCAAGGAGAGACCGGTGAACGCGCAGATGGTGTTGACGATGGGCCAGGATGCCTTGCTGACACTGCTCATGGTGGCCGCGCCCATCCTGGGTGTGGTGCTGGTGGTGGGCCTGGTGATCAGCCTGTTTCAGGCGATCACGCAGATCAACGAGGCCACACTCACCTTTATTCCCAAGCTGATCGCGTCGATGCTGGCGCTCGCCGTTGCCGGTCCGTGGATGCTCAGCATGCTGGTGGATTTCATCCGCCGCACCATCGAATCGATTCCCGGCTCGCTGATCTGAAACACGGGACCGGCGCGTGCTCTCGATATCCGAAGCTCAGATCGTCGAGTGGCTGTCGCCTATCCTGTGGCCGTTTTTGCGGGTGCTGGCGGTGTTCACGGCCGCTCCGGTGTTTTCGTCGCGAGCGTTTCCGGTGCGTGCACGCATTGGCCTGGCGTTCCTGATCGCCTATGCCGCCCAGGCCAGCATGCCGGACCAGCCGGTGATCGACATCAATGGCCCGCAAGCGCTGGGGGCGGTGGTCCAGCAGGTGGGTATCGGCCTGGCAATCGGTTTTGCCGTGCGCATGATCTTTGGCGCTTTTGAGTTGGCTGGCCAGATCGTCGGATTCCAGATGGGGCTGGGGTTCGCCTCGTTTTTCGACCCATCAACCAGTGCCCAGTCCAGCGCCATGGGCCGGTTTTACAACAATATGGCGGTGTTGTTGTTCATCGTGCTCAATGGCCACCTGATGGTGCTGATGGCGGTGATGCATAGCTTCACGGCGTTCCCCGTGGACCAGAATTTCCTGCAGGCACTCAAGGAGATGCGCATGCACGAACTGGGCGCCGAGTTGTTCGCCAGCGCGTTCTGGATCGCCTTGCCAGTGGTGGCCATGCTGATGTTCGCCAATCTGGCGCTGGGCATTGTTTCGCGCGTGGCGCCCCAGATGAACATCTTTGCGATCGGTTTTCCAATCACGTTATCGGTGGGGCTGATCGGCGTGGCCGTGACGTTGCCGATGCTCGAGCATCCGTTTTCCGCGCTGATGCAGCGCATGCTCGACCTGTTCAGTCGCTGACCGGTCTGATTGCTCAGACCATGTTGTTGCGGATCGCGTAAACCGTCAACTCGGCATTGTTCGACAGTTTGAGTTTTTCCAGCACGCGCGAACGGTAGACGCTCACTGTCTTGGGGCTGAGCATCAATTCGGTGGCGATGTCGGACAGGCGTTTGCCTGAGGCGATCTTGAGCAAAGTCTGCATCTCGCGCTCTGACAAGGATGCGTGCAGAAGCTCGCTGGTCGGTGCGTGCAGGTTGTCCACCAGCATCTGCGCGACGGCCTGGCTGACATATTTTTTGCCAAGGGCGACCGTGCGCACGGCCTCCACCAACTCGGCGGGGTCGCCGGCCTTGTTGACGTAACCCTGGGCGCCGGCACGCAGGCTTCGGATGGCGTACTGGTCCTCTGGATACATGGACACGATCAAGACCGCCACCTGCAGCCCGGAGTCCTTGATACTGGCCAGCACCTCCAGACCACCACGTCCGGGCAGGCTCAGATCCAGCACCAGAACGTCACACGGCGTATTGCGCAGGGCATCACGCACTTCGGAGTAGCTGCCGGCCTCGGCCACGACCTCAATGTCGTGTGCGTCGGCCAGTGTGTCACGAATGCCGCGCCGCACGACGGCGTGGTCATCACAGAGAATTACACGTGTCATTCCAAATTGTCCTTGACGCTCGATTCCGAATCCTGGGTCAATGGTACCGACAGAATGATCGACGTGCCCTTACCGGTGGAGGTACTGATGTCGAGCCAGCCGCCGACGGATTTCGCCCGCTCCTGCAGGCCTTTGAGTCCGTAGGCATTGGCCTTGCCCTGCTCTTGCGCCGTGAAGCCCTGGCCGTTGTCATTGACCTCGAGCGTCAGCACCTTGCCGCTGTCGGTCAGGTCGATCGTGACTTGATCGCACCGGGCATACTTGGCGATATTGGTCAAAGCCTCCTGCGCGGTGCGATACGCCGTCAGCTGCACGGCCTTGGGTAGCTCATGGTCGGGATCGCGGGCGTGCAGCGTCGTGCGGATGCCGGTGCGACGCTCGAAACCGCTGGCTAGCCAATCGACTGCTGCTGCCAGGCCTTGGTCCAGGATGGCTGGACGCAGATTCATCATGATGCGCTGGCTGGCGCCCAGGGCATGTTGCAGCATCTCGGTGGCGGCCACGACATGCTCGCGCGTGGCCGGGTCGGACACATGACGGCCGATCCACGCCAGGTCCAGCTTGGCGGCTGCCAGCGCACCACCGATGTCGTCGTGGATCTCCCGTGCGATGGAGGCCCGCTCTTGTTCGATGGTGGACTGCAGGTGCTCCGCAAATTCAGCCAGGCGACGCTCGGATACAGCCAGTTCGGCATCTGCGCGGTCTTTGGCCAACCGGGTCTGTTGCAACTCGATTGCACGCAGGATCACGGACGCGAGTTTTACGAGATGGTCCTTTTGGAGATAGTCACTCATGCCCAGCTTGATTGCAGCCACCGCCGCTGATTCTCCGATGGCTCCGGACACCAGGATGAAGGGCGGTGCGCTGGGCTGCGACTTCAGGGCATCCCAGGCGTCGATGGCGGTGAAGCCGCGCAGGCGGTAGTCGGCCACGATGGCATCGAAGTTGCCGGTAACCGAGGCGTGCTGGAAGTCGTCCAGTGTCTCGACATGTTCCAGTGTGAACGCCAGCCCGGAGCGTTGCAGCGCCCGGCGTACCAGCTCATGGTCGACCGGTGAGTCTTCCAAGTGCAGGATGCGAATGGTTTCGTCGGTAGTTTCTTCGTACATGCGTAGAGCGTTCTTTACTGTCAATTTGAGGCTCCTAGCGCAAAGCACTCCTGAAGCAGGATAACGGACGTCCAGTTGTCGTGTCGGGACGACAGCAAGGATGTCGATTCCTGATAACCTCGCCCTGAGTAAATTCTAGTGCCTTGACCTGTGCTGCTCGTCCCGCGACAGCTTGAGTTGCCGGGAGTGGCGATGCGGGCCAGGATGCCCACGTAACGCCGTTAATTGCGGAGAATGACTGAATTGATTCTGCCGGATCCGCTCTTCGTCGATGAAGCGCTCACCAATCTGGATGTGATGGAGCAGCTGTTGTCGACGCTGCCCGTCAACAGAGTCGGTATGGACCGGATCGACACGATTTTTCGGTGTGCGCATTCGGTAAAGGGGGGCGCGGCGGCCTTCGGCTTGGCAGACGTGTCGGATCTGATGCACCAGGCGGAATCGCTACTCGAGCAATGGCGAAAGAATCGGCTCGAGCCCGATGCGCGGGCGACAGCGTTGTTACAAGAGTCTGTCGACCTGGTCCGGGCCTGTCTGACAGGGTTGTCGCCGCCGGCATCTGCGATCCGATCCGCCGCCGCGCAATTAGGCGCTCTGGCCAACGTGCAGGCGTCCGTGGGGGAGCAGCGGCAGTGGTGTATCGAGATCACGGGGCCCCATCGGCCCGAAGCTCTCCCGGCGATCGTTGCCGTGTTTCGCGACATTCACGGACTGGGCGAGGTGCTTTCCCAAGCCGGCGGTGGCGCTGAGCCTTGGCTTCTGGGCGTGCGTTGCGCCATGTCGGACGCGGAGTTGATGGATTTGCTGACCATGCACGTGGATCGGGAGCACATTGCCATACGCGCAATGGATCTACCGCGTCCCGATCCGAAACCAGCTGTTTGCCCATTGCCGCCGGCTTCGGCTGCTGCGTCGCTTCGTGTGACGCTGGCGGAGATGGCTTTGCTCGATCGACTCACCGACGAGTTGTCCGCGGCAACTGCCGATACGGCCTTGCGTTCGGTTGGGGGCAGCGAAAGTCACCGGCTGGATCACTTGCACGGGCTGGCGACACAGTTGCGTCAGACGGTGCGTGGCTTGCGCCGCGGACCTGCTTCCGAGTTGTTCGCGCTGGCACCCCCATTGCTGGCGAATCTGTCGTCAAGGTTGGGCAAGCCGTTCCACCTGTCGCTTTCGGGTGGGATGCTGCAGTTGGATCGCCGGCTGATCCAGGGGCTGGCCGATCCGTTGATTCAGCTGGTGCGAAACAGTTGTGACCATGGCATTGAACTGCCGGAGCACAGGCGCTTGGCGGGAAAACCAGAAGAGGGACAGATTGCGCTCTCCATGACTGTGCAAGATGGACGGCTTAAATTGGAAGTGCACGACGACGGCCAGGGGTTTTCGCGGTATCGGTTACTGCAGGCGGCCTGGGCAAGTGGCCTGGATGTTCCCGATGACACGTCCGATCAGGCGTTATGGCCATTGGTGTTCACGCCTGGCTTTTCGACGGCCAGCGCGGTGACCGCGGTGTCTGGCCGTGGCGTCGGCATGGATGTGGTCCGGCGCAAGATCGCGGCGCTGGGCGGAACGGTCGAGATCTATTCCGTAACCGGTGTCGGAACCCGTATCACGATCGGACTGCCGGAATCGTCGGCGCCCGATGAATTCGTTATGCCCCTGGCTGGCTAAGCCTGATCACTGCGAGCCGAGAGCGCAGTCCAGCGCTCAAGCGACTGCAGCAATGATTCCTCGATCGCCGAGTCCCGCGCGTGCAGGGCAACCGCGCGATTGGTGTCTCGCTGGTACAGGCTGCTGTCGGCCAACTCCTCACGCAGTGTCTTTTGTTCGAGTTCGAGTGTGTCGATGGACGCCAGCAAACCGTCTAGTTCGCGTTGTTCCTTGAAGCTGAGTTTGCCGCCTTGAACGGGCTTGCTGGTCGATGGCGTTGCCGCTCTGGCTGGTGGTGTCTCATTCTCCGGCTTGCTTGCCTGCGCGTTGGCTTGGCGTGCCACACGGGAACGGGCCGATTGGAGCAGCCAGTCCTGGACGCCACCTTCGTACTCGCGCCAGACTCCGTCGCCTTCGAAGGCGATGGTGCTGGTCACGACGTTGTCCAGGAAGCGGCGGTCGTGGCTGACCAGAAACACCGTGCCGTCATAGTCGCAGAGCAGACCTTCCAGCAATTCCAGCGTATCGATGTCCAGATCGTTGGTGGGCTCGTCGAGCACCAGTACGTTGGCGGGGCGCGCAAAAAGGCGCGCCAGCAGCAGGCGGTTTCGCTCCCCGCCGGAAAGCGAACGAACCGGGGAATTGGCGCGCGCGGGCGAAAACAGGAAGTCAGACAGATAACTTTTGACGTGTTTGCGCTGGTTGCCGATCTCGATCCATTCGCTACCCGGGCTGATGAAGTCGGCCAGCGTGGCATCCAGATCGAGAGCGTCTCGCAACTGGTCGAAGTAGGCAACCTGCAGATTGCTGCCTTGCCGGATCTTGCCTGCGTCGGGTCGAAGTTCGCCCAGGATCAGTTTGAGCAAGGTCGTCTTGCCGGCTCCATTGGGCCCGATCAGTCCGACCTTGTCGCTGCGCAGGATCGTCGAGGTGAAGTTGCGCACGATGGTTTTGTCGCCGAACTGCAGATCCACATCTGTCAACTCCGCGACGATCTTGCCGCTTCCCGATCCGGCCGCGACATCCATCCGGACACTGCCGACCACGTCGCGACGGGCCATGCGCCGGTCGCGTAGCGCCTCCAGTCGGCTGATTCTGCTCTGACTGCGCGTACGGCGCGCTTCGACACCCTGGCGGATCCACACTTCTTCCTGCGCCAGCAACTTGTCGGCCTTTGCGTTGATCACTTCTTCCTGCTCGAGTTGCTCCTCCTTCAGGATCTGGTACTGCGTGAAGTTTCCGGGGTAGGAGCGCAGCTTGCCACGGTCAAGTTCCACAATACGGGTCGCTACGCGATCCAGAAAGCTGCGGTCATGGGTAATGGTAATGACACTGCCTTTGAAATCAAGCAGCAGGTTTTCGAGCCACTCGATCGAATCCAGATCCAGGTGGTTGGTAGGCTCGTCCAGCAGCAACACGGATGGTTGGGCCACCAGGGCTTGCGCCAGTGCCACCCGTTTGCGCGTGCCACCTGAGAGCGTACCAATCGTTGCAGCAGGGTTCAGGTGCAGTCGGTGCAAGGTTTCCTGGACGCGTTGTTCCCAGTTCCAGCCATCCTGGGCTTCGATCGCGTCCTGTAATGCATTGAGGTCGCCGATGCCCTGGCTGTATTCTTCTACCAGATCCTTCAGACGTGCTACGCCGACACAGACAACGTCAAATACGCTCTTGCCCATGTCCAGTGCCGGCTCTTGAGCAACGTGCGCGATGCGCAGACCTTGCTGCAACTGCAGCGTGCCGTCGTCGGGCTTTTCCATGCTGGCCAAAATTTTGAGAAGAGATGACTTGCCAGTGCCGTTGCGGCCAATCAATCCGACGCGTTCATCGCTTTCGAGTGAAAAATCTGCATGATCAATAAGTGCGACATGCCCGAATGCCAGTTGTGCGTTGAGTAGGGATAAGAGAGCCATAGGGGCAGGATTATCGGGTTCTCCGGGTTTGCGCGCGTGTGGCGGCCGACTGGCATGTTTCTGTCAGACTAGGGTGCAGTAACATTCGATCCCGATCGCCAAGGGTGCAGGGGGCGTAGCGCGCAAGGCCGTGGGCTCTGAACGCGCCCTGACTGTCGATCCCGGGCGAGTGCAGGCTTCCAAAGGATGGCGCGGTCGCTGGCAGTTCAACGGCAACAGGTAGTTTCCTTTGAGCCTGCGTGCTTGACGCACATAGCTGAGAGACGAACGCCGTCTTTTGGCGAAGAACCGATGTAGGCAAATTGGGTTGCCCACATGAATCGCTGATCGCTGGCTATCTCAAGCCCGTCGGGGCATAGGCCTGCACCACGTCATGGCACATGACCGACGTGACCCCTGCGGATCAGCATCAATCCAGAAAAGCAGATGAACGCCTGAGGGCGCACTAGGCGCTCCGATGAATTGAGCGCGGGTGTAATTGCGCCGCTTCGGATGCGCTCGCAGACGATAGGCCCAATCATCAGCCACCGCAAAAAAGGAAAACTCAACCAGTTCGGACTGTCGAAAAGTTCGGTATAGAATCGCTGGCGAGGTCGATAGTGGCGGAGCGAATGAGCTTCAAAAGAAATCCTGTCACAGTGAATGCAGGACCTCTCAGGAAGTCTTTTAACGGGTGTAAAAATTCCGGTATAGAATATGAGGCTCGGTGCAGTTGCTTGGTGGAGACGCCTAGTGGATGTGATGAGGTGGGTGGAGAAAAGAAATTTTCGATATCGCACACCGGTCGCGAGAAAGTTGTGCTAAAGTAGAGGGCTTCGCTGATCGCGGTGA
>JBKJRR010000089.1:0-6518 GCA_046594635.1 Burkholderiaceae bacterium | reverse complement strand
CTCGCGCCGGGACTACGGCTATGGCACGGGTGACGCCCAATACGCCACTTTCCTGGCAACCTTGACGACTGAATCGTTGGCCGTGGGCTCGAACAATGGCTTCTTCCATATCTTTGACGCAGCGGCCACCACTTCCGGCGGCGGCGAACTGCTCGGCTTCATGCCGCAGGCAGCGCGAAACAACGTCAAGGACCTCGCGTCGATTGCCTACAACCATCGCTACTTTGTCGACGGTGCGATTGGCCTGGGCCATGCCAAGATTCGTCTTCCGGCCGCGGGTGTGCCGGCGCAGACTGCAGTCGGGTGGCGCTCGATGGTCGTGGCAGGCGGCGGTGCTGGCGCGCGAACGGTTTTTGCTATCGATGCCAGCTCGCAGACCTATACCGCAGACAGCATTCTGTGGGAAATTAACGGCAATACGACGCTGCCGATATCCGGCACGCTGGGCCACGTGATGGACCGGCCAGGTATCGGGAAACTGGCCAACGGCACCTGGGTCGCGATCTTCGGCAATGGCTACAACAGCACGGCGGGCACCGCCAGCCTGTTTGTCGTGAACCTGGAGACGGGCGCCATCATCAAGCAGATCCGCACCAACGACACCATCATCAACAATGGCCTGGGCAATTCGGAGATCGTGCGCATCACCACTGGCAATCAGGACACGATCGAGTACGTCTATGGGGCCGACTACAAGGGCAACATCTGGCGTTTCAATCTTTCCGCCACAGATCCCGACAGCTGGCCCACTACGGCTGCGCGGGTTTACACCACACCGACCGGGCGCCCGATCACGGCCGAGATCAAGATCGGAGCGGCCACCGGCACAGCAGCCATCATCGGCAAGAAAATGGTGTATTTCGGCACTGGCTCCTACCTCAGTGCCACGGATCCGACGACGACGATTCCGTCACAGGCCTTGTATGGCATTTACGATGATTTGATCTCGACGTCCAACTCAACTGCGGCTGTGGCTGAGGCGGACCTGACCGTCTCGACGCTGAGCATGGCCACGGCGACCAGCGACCAGCGTATCTCGTCTAGCCCGGCATCACCTTGGTACACCGTGACGGGCAAGAAGGGCTGGAAGCTGGCATTCGAGGGAACTGCCACCGACGGCACCCCGTTCCAGCTCGGTGAGCGTGTGATTGCGCCACCGGTGCGTTTTTCCCAGCCCGGCCTGGTGGATGCGTTCCTGTTCACGTCTATCGTTCCAGGTACGGACGAGTGCGTCGCCGGCCTTGATGCCTGGATTACCGGCGTCGACGCCATGACGGGCGGATTCTCCAGAGTGTTCGACGGCGTGGCCAACAACTCGCTGCGCATCTCAGGCGGATCGCCGCGCGGCGTGTTCGTGTTGCAGGACGGTGGTGCTCCGGCGCTGTACATCAGTCAGACCATCTTCAATGGCAATGTCGTGTCCACGTCGTTCACCACCAGCGCCGGCGGTTCGCAATCGGTTTCCATCAACGGCACCGCCGGTCAGACTCGCGTCCTCGGCATCAAGCTGGTCAGCGGATCCGCCGGCGGCGCTTTGTTCCGCCAGGTGTGGCGTCAACTGAAGTAAGCACTGCGTTGCGCACCCAACATGTTCCGTTCCGGAGAAGTCAAATTGAACCACCAGTCCCGCAAAGTCGCCGGTTTCACCCTGATCGAGCTGATGGTCGTGGTCGCGATCATCGGCATCCTGGCCGCGGTGGCAGTGCCGGCCTATACCAGCTACATCCAGCGGGGCTATCGTTCGGCGGCGAAGGTGGCCTTGCTTGATGCGGCGCAGTTCATGGAGCGGTTCCGCTCGGTCAATTTCAAGTACACCGGTGCGACTTTGCCCACGCAACTGCTGGTGGCGCCCAAGGAAGGTGCCAAGAAATACGATATCGCGCTGTCTGCTTCTGCCGATCAGTCTTTCACGCTGACGGCAACACCCAGCGGATGGGTCGACAGCCTGTGCGGAAATCTGACCCTGGACAACCTGGGGCAAAAGGGGCAGGCCAGCGGCGACGCGGCGAGCTGCTGGAACCGGTAGTCGGCGCCGCAGCGGCCAGTCGGCCTGCGGTCCGAATATTGGCTTGGAGCGCGCCAGCTCGCAGACAGCATCCACAAGCTTGGTGATCAGGCGGTGCCAGCGGGTCCGCCTGAGCCTGTTCGCTGCGACGACGGTTTTCCACTCGATGGGGTATGACCTGAACGGGCGCCGGCGGCACCATGGCCGCCATGTTGTGCGCATTCCGGTTGCTGCGGCGAGCCCCTGTATATTCGACACGCTGCGGCGGATTCACGCTGACCGAGTTGCTGATGGTCACGGCCATTGCTTCGCTGGTGATGTCCCTTGCCCTTCCGTCGATGGCGGCCATGCTGGGCAATCAGAAGTTGGGCGCATTTGCGTCCAGCCTGCTGGTGTCCTTGCAACTGGCTCGCAACGATGCCGTCAAGCGCGGCGCCACCACCGTGGTCTGCAAGTCATCCGATGGCAACAACTGTGCTGTCACCGGCAACTGGGAGCAGGGCTGGATCGTGTTTGAAGACAACAACCACAACGCGGTACACGATGCCGATGAGCGCCTGATCGCCAGCCAGAATGCCGTACCGGCCGGCGTATTCATACGTGGCAACACCCCTGTTGCGCGTTATGTGTCCTACAACGCGCTGGGAGCGACCCGCATGGTGTCCGGTGCACTGCAGGCCGGTACCTTCACGCTGTGCCCCGCGACGGCTGGAAGCAGTATCCAGCCACGTCAGGTGGTGCTGGCCATGACCGGCCGGGTCCGCATCCAGAGCGCCAGTGCTGGCGTCTGTCCCTGAGCCCCATCGCGATGCCGCGCCGCCGGGTCAGCGCCGAACTTCGTCGACCAGTGTCTTGAAGTCGTCGATGTCGGCAAAGCTGCGGTAGACACTGGCAAATCGCACATACGCCACTTTGTCGAGCTTCTTGAGTTCGCGCATCACCAGCTCGCCGATGCGGCTGGACGGAGTTTCGCGCACACCCAGAGTCAGCAGTTTTTCCTCGATGCGCTCGATTGCAGCGTCGAACTGCTCGGTGCTGACCGGGCGCTTGCGCAGCGCCAGGCTCATCGAGGCCCGCAGTTTGATTGTTTCGAATTCGATGCGCCGACCGTCCTTCTTGACGATGGTCGGAAAATTCACCTCTGGCCGTTCGTAGGTGGTAAAGCGCTTGTCACAGGCGCCGCACTGGCGTCGGCGACGGATGAAACCGCCATCTTCTGCTACGCGGGTCTCGACCACCTGGGTTTCCGAGTGACTGCAGAAAGGACATTTCACGTTTGGCCCGGTGGTGAACGGTGACTATTCGGGATCAGGACTTGAACAATGCGGCGACCTTGTCAAAGCCGCTGGATTCGGTGGTGTCGGTGCTGTTGGTGGTGTCGATGGTGTCGGTCGTTGAAGCGGGAATCATGCGCGGTTGTGTCGCCTGAAGCCGCTGGCCGCTGGCCACCGACAGGATGCGCGCGTGCTCGGCCAGCACTTTTTGCGCATAGCCACCATCGGAGTCCAGATTGGCTGCGCCGACGTAGTAGCGCAGGCCCCCTTCAATGGAGCCGGCCCGCTTGATGCACTCCTGCAGCACCTTGACGCCTACCCGCAGATTGGTGACCGGGTCAAAGGCGGCCAGATTGCCGCCGGCAGTTTCGTATTTGTCGAAATGGACCTTGGTCATCACCTGCATCAAGCCCTGGGCGCCGACGGAACTCTGTGCGAACGGGTTGAATCCCGACTCGATCGCCATGACCGCCAGAATCAGCGTCGGGTCGAGCTTGTTGTTCATGCCCAGGCTGTAGGCTTCGGCCACCAGTGCGCTGATCGGCTCGGGCGCGACGCGGTATTTCTTGCTCAGCCAGTAGGCCACCTTGGCTTGCTGCTTGGGCAGATCGCCTGGATCGGCTGCTGTGGCCCGATCAATCGGGCCGACGAAAAAGTCGCCCGGATTCACTGCGACCTGGCGCGCGCGCAGCCACTCCATCAACTGCTGCTCGCCTTGCTCGCGGATTTCCGGTTTCACCGTCAGCGTGAGCGCTGCGAAAACGACGGCAAGACCGAGCATGGCAAAGCCACTATGGGTGATTTCGAACAGACCGTCGGCAACGTCGGAGCCGAACGTTCGCAATCCGCTCAGCATCGATTGAAACGATGTCATGGCACTTCCTTCTTTCGCGCTCTCCCGCATGTGTGACGCAGGCCTCATGGGCTGGTGGCACAGGCGGTGCGCATGATTAGGGTGGTAACGCGTCCAATAATCTGCGATAGCCTTGGTGGGCACAGAAGTATTGAATTAGCCGAGATCGGCGGCGATGCGGGTTAACCCTGATTACAGGGCTGGCGGGAGTTTAGGGTTAGTCATATATCGAGTCAACCATAAGAAATAGACTTGTTATTCAATTTTTTGCATGTCACCTGGCGATGAAAAATGGGTCCTCCCGCGAACACATGCCGGTCGGAGCGCAACCAGCGGTGGCTTTTGCGCTGGCGCAACTGGTTTGAAACAAGGGCTGTCAGTTTGAAACAAGGGCATTTGAAACAAGGGCTTGCCACGAGTGACACAGCGGCCTAGACTGGTCCTGTCTGAGTGATCAGACAATCTGCCGGCAGTAGCCAGTCCCTACCTTCGGGTGGCGTTGATAAAGCGGTCCCGGCAAATACTGAAGGCAATCTCTTGCCTTCATGTATCGCAAGACGTCAATCTCTTGCGATGCTAGCCAAGACGGCAAGGGCCTCGCGCCCGCCGTCGGGCCCGGCAGGTCGGTTTACTCCGGTCGGTCGGGCTTTCTTTTTTCCGGTGGCCGAACTGTGCTTGTCATATTGGCGCATTGTTTCTGTCTCACCGGCGTTCATGGCCCCTCCAACCGCCTTGCTGGTCGCGTTTCGCAATCCGTGGCTCCGACGCGTTGTTGCGTCCGCCCTGGCCCTGCTGCTGCTGTGGGCGCTGGCCTGGCTGGTGGTGCCACCCCTGCTCAAGCATCAACTGGTCAAAGCCGCGAGCGCCCAGCTGGGTCGCGAGTTGCAGATCGGCGAGATCGATTTCAAACCCTGGACGCTGGAGCTGACGGTGCGCGATCTCGTTGTGGCCAGCCAGGATGGCGCGACCACACAACTGTCGATCAAGCGGCCGTACGCCAATGTCGAACTCGAATCGCCGATGCGTCTGGCGCCGGTCGTCGACACGTTGACCGTCGATGGACCTCGGTTGCATGTGCGCCGCTTCGCGTCTGGCGGCTACGATTTTGATGATGTGCTGGAGCGTCTGGCAGTGGCCACCGCAACGAAAGAGGGAGAAAGCGCCGAACCGCAGCATTTTGCCGTTTTCAATTTGTCGGTACGGGACGGAATCGTCGATTTCGACGACCAGCCGGTAGCGCGTCAGCATCGGTTGCGTGCCCTGTCGCTGGAGCTACCGTTTCTTAGCAATTTGCCTGCGCGGCGCGAGATCACGGTGACGCCGCAAATGGCGTTCACGCTCAACGGCAGCCAGTTCGACTCTCGCGCGTTGGCGATTCCGTTTGCGCTGTCGCGCAAGACGGATGCCGTGTTCCGGATCCAGGCCATGGATCTGGCGCCGTATCTGCCCTATATCCCAAACAGCGTTCCGGTGCGCCTGCAGCGTGCAGTGCTCGATGCCGACCTGCAGCTGAAGTTCCTTCAGCAGGGCAACGCGCGGGTGGTGATCAGTGGGCAGCTGGGCCTGGCGGAAGTGGCCATGGCAGACGCAGCCGGTGACGAACTGCTGGCGTTTGACAGTTTGAGATTGGTGTTTGACGAAGTCCGACCGCTCGAGCAGCAGGTGAAGATTGCTTCGGCTGCATGGCAAGGCCCGCGTGTTTCGGTGCAACGCAACGAACAGGGACAGATCAATTTCGACCGGTTGGGGGCTACTGCGCCGAATGCTGCTACCAAGGTACCTCCCGCTGCCGGTGCACCGGTGGCCGCAGCCAGCGGGCCAGCCACTGCAGCCGGCGCAGCCACCGCAACCAGCGCGCAAGATGCCGCTTCCGGCGCGCTGGCTGCCACGCCGGGGGCGGCCGAACTGTTGCGCCAGGTGTACCTGCGCTCGGAGATCGCCAAGCCGCGCGACCTGAACGGCAAGGCCAAGGTGCTGCCGACCGGGGAAATGCAGGCGCTGCTGCTGGCCAATATTCCGGTCGATGACGAGGCGATGCGTGCGCTGGCCTTGCAGCGCGCCGTAGCGGTCAAGGACTATCTGATCGGCCAGAAGCTACCAGCCGAGCGGCTGTTCCTGGGTGCGGCAAAAACCGTCGAACCCGATACCCCATGGTCGCCGCGCGCCGAACTGACACTGGGCAATCAGTGAACAAGCCCCGTTGCTGACGGTGGCCAGGTGCGGCGTTGGGTGCGCTGTGCTGGATGTCGGTGATCACCGTGCCGGATGTTGATTGGGCATGCGTTTGCAAGGTGCATATGCAATTTGCCGGACCGGTTCAAACCCGCCAACGGGTTTCGGGGTGAAAATACCCGGTTGCCAGTTTTGGTCCCCTCTGATTTGAATG
>JBKJRR010000017.1:0-17898 GCA_046594635.1 Burkholderiaceae bacterium | reverse complement strand
GACCTTTGTTGTTTTGAACCGTCATGGCTGCAGCATCGACCGGGAACCTGTAAGGTCAGACCGTGTCAGACAGACTGAATACTGCTCAGCAAATACAAGGACAGGCCCATGATCATCGACTCCCGCGACAGCGGACACCTACATGACAGAGCGAGCGACATCACGCCGCAAGCGGTTTATCTGGGTCGGCGCAGACTGATACAGACGCTCGCAGGCGGTATGGCTGGCGCCGGGCTCGGCGCCTGGGCGGCGCGCGAGGCGCTGGCCCAGACGCCGCGGCCAGGCAAGCTGGCGGCTTTGCCAGGCCTTCGATCGGACGTGGCCGGTGCGACCACCGTGGAAAAGCCAACCGACTACAAGGACGCCAGCACGTACAACAATTTCTACGAATTTGGCACCGACAAGGCCGACCCCGCAAAAAACGCCCATACGCTCAAGCCGTCGCCCTGGACCGTGGAGGTCGAGGGGCTGGTCAAGAATCCCGCCAAATTTGCACTCGAAGACCTGCTCAAGCTCAGCGCCCAGGAGGACAGAATCTATCGGCTGCGTTGTGTCGAAGGCTGGTCGATGGTGATCCCCTGGGTCGGATATTCGTTGGCCAAGTTGATCAGCAAGGTGGAGCCGCTGGGCAGTGCCAAGTACGTGGAATTCGTGACACAGGCCGACACCAAGACCATGCCGGGCCTGCGCTCGGGCGTGCTGGATTGGCCCTATGTCGAGGGCCTGCGCCTGGATGAAGCCATGCATCCTCTGACCTTGTTGTCGTTCGGAATGTACGGCGAGGTTCTGCCAAATCAGAACGGCGCTCCGGTTCGCCTGGTCGTGCCATGGAAATACGGATTCAAGAGTGGCAAGAGCCTGGTCAAGATCCGGTTTGTCGAGAAGCAGCCGGTGACGGCCTGGAACCGCGCCGCCGCAAACGAGTACGGTTTCTTTTCCAACGTCAATCCGGAGGTCGATCATCCGCGCTGGAGTCAGGCGACCGAACGGCGTATCGGCGAAGACGGCCTGTTTGCCAAGAAGCGCAAGACCTTGATGTTCAATGGTTATGCGGCCCAGGTCGGGCAGTTATACGCCGGCATGGATCTGCGCAGGTTTTACTGAAAACGGATGTCCGTGCGGGTGCAGCCAGATGGTGTGCATCGGCAGGTCGCTGGCGTTCCCATGATGCGTTCCCTACTGCTCAGGCCGATGGCCAAACCATTGGTGTTTGCCTTGGCACTGCTGCCTTTCGCCTGGTTGTTATACGGCGCGTTGACGCAGAACCTGGGACCCAATCCGGCAGAGGCCCTGATTCGGTCAACCGGCGACTGGACACTGCGCGCCTTGTGCCTGGTGCTGGCAATCACGCCGCTGCGCGTGATGACAGCCACGCCGGCGCTGGCACGCTTTCGCCGCATGCTGGGATTGTTCGTGTTTTTTTACGCGGTCCTGCATCTGCTTTGCTACAGTTGGCTTGACATGGAGTTTGTGCTCGGCGACATCTTCCGCGATATCGTCAAGCGGCCCTTCATTCTGGTGGGGTTTGCCTCTGTGGTGTTGCTCAGTGCGTTGGCAGCCACGTCGTTCAATCGGGCGGTCAAGGCCATGGGTGCACGGCGCTGGCAGCGACTGCATCGGCTGGTATATGTCATCGCCGGTCTTGCGCTGCTGCACTTTTTCTGGATGCGTTCGGGCAAGAATGACTATGCCGAGGTGGCGGTATACGCAGGCATCATTGCCGTGCTGCTGGGCTGGCGTGTGCTTCAAGCTTTGCGACGCCGGCGCATAACCGCGATGACGCCGCCTCGCCGCACGGTCTGAGACGGTGTCTCAGGGGCCAGCCTGTGGGAGCGCCAGCTCGGTGCGCAACTGATCGGCGATGGTCTCGCGGGCGCGGATCAATCGCACCTCAGAGCCTTTGACCAGCACCTCGGCGGCCCGGCAGCGCGAGTTGTAGTTGCTCGCCATGCTCATGCAATAGGCGCCGGCAGAGAGGACAGCCAGCAGATCGCCTTGCTGCAACGCCAGCGCGCGGTCATGGCCGATCCAGTCGCCACTTTCGCAGACCGGGCCCACCACTTCCCACTGCTCGGTGGGCGTATCGCGCTGATGCAGCGGGACGATGGCGTGGAAAGCCTGGTACATCGCTGGCCTTGGCAAATCGTTCATGGCGCCATCCACAATGCAGAAATTTTTCTGTTCACCCGGCTTGAGGTACAACACTTCGATGACGCACACACCGGCGTTGCCCACCAGCGAGCGACCGGGCTCGAGCATCAGCTTGCGATCACCAAATCCGCGCGCGTCGAGTTTGTCCAGTAGCTTGCGCCACAGCACATCGGCCTGGGGCGGGGTATCGCCGTTGTAGTCGATGCCCAGGCCACCACCAAAATCCAGGTGGCTGATGGGTATGCCAGCCGCCTCGATCTCCTGCACCAGGTCCAGCATGCGGTCCATAGCGTCCATGTACGGCGCCTCCTGGGTGATCTGCGAGCCGATATGGCAATCGATCCCTACTATCTTCAGGCCGACCATGGCAGCTGCTCGGCGATAGGTCTGGACGGTCCGCTCGTGCGCAATACCAAACTTGTTGCCCTTGAGTCCCGTCGAGATGTACGGATGGGTCTTGGGGTCGACGTTGGGGTTCACGCGGATGCTGATCGGCGCCTGACGACCCATCTCCTGCGCGACGGCGTTGAGCACGTCCAGTTCGGCCTCGCTTTCCACATTGAAGCAGGCAATGCCCAGTTCCAGCGCCCGGCGCATTTCGGCACGGGTCTTGCCGACGCCCGAAAAAATCACGCTGGCTGCGGGAGCGCCTGCAGCCATGACCCGGTCCAGCTCGCCGCCTGAGACGATATCAAAGCCGCAGCCCGCCTGCGCCAGCACGCGCAAAATGGCCAAGGTCGAATTGGCCTTCATGGCGTAGCAGATCTGGAACTGGCGGCCTTGCAGGGCGCGCTGGTACGCCGCCAGTGAAGCAAGAATCGCGGCCTGCGAGTAGACGAACAATGGCGTTCCGTGTTCACGTGCGAGGGTATCGAGTCGCACATCTTCGACATGCAGGGATTGGCCCCGGTAACCAATATGCGGCCCGCCGGGCAGGGGAGATGGGATCATGGTTCTACGGAGTCGATGCGGGAGCGGATGGGGCCGAGGCGGCTGGTGTCACGGGTGTTGCGCCGCCTATGCGCAGCGTTTCGAGCAAGGTGGCGCGCTGAAGCGAGGCCGGTTCAGTCGGAAAGTACAGAGCACCTTTCTGTCCACAGGCGGACAGCAGAACCGCCACGCCAAAAGGGATACCGACTCTGACTAGAATTTGACGGATAGACAACATGGTGAAATTGTAATGACCGACCCAGAATTCATGGACCGGGCCGAACGGGTCCTCGCCGCAGTCGAATCGGGTTGCGATCGGATCAACGAGCAGACCGATGCCGACATCGACAACCAAAGGGTGGGCAGCATGGTGACTCTCGCGTTCCCTGCAGGTGGCGAAATCGTCGTGAACCTGCAAAAGCCTTTGCAGGAGGTCTGGCTGGCTTCTCGCAGTGGCGGGTATCACTTCCGTTTCGATGGCCAGAAGTGGATGGATACCAAGGGGCAGGGCGAGTTCTTCGCCCATCTGTCCCAGGAGGCCAGCGCGCAAAGCGGCTGGCCGTTGGTGTTCAAGCCATTGCCGGGCGGGTAAGCGGGCGACTGACCGGACGCGTTACCGAGCGTTGCGGAATAGGTCAAGGATTCGGTTGCGTTCTTCTGCGGGTGGCGCGGCCTGATCACCGCTGAGCGCCTTGCCCTGGTGCGCGTCCTGCATGCCCAGACTGCTCACACCGTTGCCGTAGGCGAATTCGCGGTAATACCACTCGCCGCCCGTATTGACCACACCCTCGGGCGCCGTGTATTGCACGACCGGCACATCCTTGAGGGCATGCTCCATGTAGGAAATCCAGATCGGCAGGCTCAGGCCACCGCCGGTGGCCAGAGAGTTGCTACCGAGTTTGCGCGGGGTGTCATATCCCATCCAGGTGACGGCAACCAGGCCGGGCTGGAAGCCGGCGAACCAGGCATCCATCGAGTCGTTGGTGGTGCCGGTCTTGCCAAACAGGTCGCTGCGCTTGAGCGTGGCCTGCGCGCGCGCAGCCGTGCCCGAGCGGGTGACTTCCTGCAGCAGGCTGGTCATCATGAAGGCGTTGCGCACATCGATGGCGCGCACAGTTTCATCGAGCAGCGGCGGTTTGTTTTCCATCAGCACCTTGCCGGTCTGTTCCGTGACCTTGCTGATCAGCCACGGATTGACACGAAACCCGCCGTTGGCAAATACCGAATAGGCGCCGACCATCTGCATTGGTGTCACCGAGCCGGCACCCAGCGCCAGCGTGAGATAAGGCAGGTTCTTGTCTTCATCGAAACCGAAGCGGATGGCCCAGTCGCGGGCGTACTGGGTGCCGACGGCCTGCAAAACCCGGATCGAGACCATGTTCTTGGACTTGGCCAGGCCGGTGCGCAAGGTCATGGGTCCATCGAACTTGCCGTCGTAGTTCTTGGGCTCCCACGGCGCACCACCGGTCACGCCGGAGTCGAAAAACAATGGTGCATCGTTGATCACCGTCGCCGGCGTGAACCCCTTTTCCAGTGCAGCCGAATAGATGAACGGTTTGAAGCTGGACCCCGGCTGGCGCCAGGCCTGCGTGACATGGTTGAACTTGTTCTTTTCGTAGTCGAAGCCGCCCACAAGTGCCTTGATGGCGCCGTTGCGCGGATCCATCGCCACAAAAGCGCCTTCGACCTCTGGCAACTGCGTGATTTCCCAGCCGCCCTTGGCGGTCCTGGCCACCCTGATCACGGCGCCGGGCCGGATCTTGATGTTGGGCGGTGCCTTGTCCGACAGCCCCGAGCGCGCCGGCTCCAGCCCCTCGCCGGTGATTTCCAGGGTTTCGCCGTTCTGGCGTATCGCCTTGATCAACTTGGCATTGACGTCCAGCACCACGGCCGACATCACATCGCCGTTGTCTGGATGACCGTCCAGTGCCTCGTCGATGGCATCGTCAATGGACTGCTGGTCGGATGCCGGCAGGTCGATGAACCTTTCCGGCCCGCGGTAGACCTGGCGCCGTTCGAAATCCATGATGCCGCGCCGCAGTGCCTTGTAGGCGACGTCCTGATCGGTGGACTTGATGGTGGTGTAGACGTTCAGGCCGCGCGTGTAGGTTTCGCTTCCATACTGGGCATACACCAGTTGCCGCACGGTTTCGGCCACGTATTCGGCATGTACCCGCACCGCGTCAGGACCACCCTTGAGCTTGAGCTTTTCGCTGCGAGCCATGTCGGCTTGCTGCGCGGTGATGAAGCCGGTTTCCAGCATGCGGTCGATCACGGTCAATTGCCTGGCCCGTGCGCGTTTGGGATTGCGAATCGGATTGTTGGTGCCAGGTGCCTTGGGCAGGCCGGCCAGCATGGCCGCCTCGGCAATCGTGATGTTCTTCAGGGGCTTGTCGAAATAGGCTTCGCTGGCAGCGGCAAAGCCGAAGGCCCGATTGCCCAGGAAAATCTGGTTCATGTAGATTTCCAGGATCTGGTCCTTGGTCAGCAAGTGCTCCAGTTTGAAGGTGAGCAACACCTCATAAATCTTGCGGGTATAGGTCTTTTCAGAGGACAGATAGACATTGCGCGCCACCTGCATGGTGATGGTCGACGCACCCTGGCTCTTGAGATTGCCCAGGTTGGCCAGCGCTGCACGCATCATGCCCTTGTAGTCGACGCCGCCATGTTCATAAAAGCGCGTGTCTTCGATCGCCAGCACGGCGTCGGTCATGAGCTTCGGCATATCCTTGAG
Organism: Burkholderiaceae bacterium; assembly: GCA_046594635.1. Taxonomy (GTDB): domain Bacteria; phylum Pseudomonadota; class Gammaproteobacteria; order Burkholderiales; family Burkholderiaceae_C; genus CAISIP01. The sequence continues at coordinate 12,083 of JBKJRR010000017.1, read as the reverse complement.
CCGAGTCAGGTTGCGCCGCTCTTCGCCGAACTCACCAAGCAGCATGCCATCCGACGAATAGACGCGCAGTGGCAGGATCGGGCGGTAGTCGGACAGGGCGGATACATCGGGAAGATTAGGGAACGCAACGGCCAACGCAATGGCGATGACCAGCGCCAGGGATGCCGCACCGGCAATCGCCAGTCCGACCATCCATCGCAGGATGCGCAGTACGCTGAACCACACAGGCGGGACCGATGCTTGGGGCAGCTGCGCCGTTTCGTTGTCGGTGGAATTCGGTTTTCGTGACATAAATCCTTCGTAAGGGCGCGCCGATATTATAAAAACGGACTTGTGGCGATCGCTCGCGGCATCTGGTGCCGGTTGTCGTCAGCGCTCCTGTTGATGGCGGCAATTGTCCGGCCCCCGTTACGCGGAAAATGTAACCGTCTGCTTTTGGCAACGTTCGAGGGTGCCCAAATCAGGAAATTCCTTTGCGGGACAAGGAGCTTACTGATAGCATTCAAGTGAAGTCTTAAGTTTCGCCGATTCTCAATCGGCATCTTGCAGGGGATAGCCTTGATCTCTTTGGGATCGTTGTTCAGTCGTCAGCCACCCCCGTTGCTGGGTCTCGACATCAGTTCTTCCAGCGTCAAACTGGTGGAGTTGGGACGCGACAAATCAGGCAATCTGGTGCTGGAGCGTTGTGCCATCGAGCCACTGGAGCGGGGCTGGATCACCGACGGCAATGTCGAAAAATTCGACGAAGTGGCAGAGGCCATGCGCCGCCTGGTCAAAAAGAGTGGCACAAAGACCAAGAATGTTGCCATGGCCTTGCCGCCGTCGGCGGTGATCACCAAGCGCATCGTGTTGCCAGGTGGCCTGTCTGACATGGAGCTGGAGGTTCAGGTCGAGGCCGAGGCGAACCAGTACATCCCGTTCCCGCTCGACGAGGTCAGTCTGGACTTCTGTGTCGTCGGCCCAAGTTCATCGTCGGTCGGTGACCTTGACGTGCTGATCGCTGCATCGCGGCGTGAAAAAGTCCAGGATATCCAGGGTCTGGCTGAAGCCGCGGGCCTCAAGCCAGTGGTGGTGGATGTCGAGTCCTATGCTTCCCGTCTGGCCACATCGCGCCTGATCGAGAGTCTGCCGAACAATGGCGCAGGGACCATCGTGGCCTTGTTCGAGGTCGGTGCGCTGACCACCAGCATGCAGGTCATCCGCGACGATGAGGTTCTTTACGATAGAGATCAGGCTTTCGGCGGTGCGCAGTTGACCCAACTGATCGTACGCCAATATGGTTTCTCTCCGGAGGAAGCTGAATCCAAGAAGCGCAGTGGCGAACTGCCCGACGACTACGACTCCAGCGTGCTGCGCCCGTTTGTCGAGAGCATGGTTCAGGAGATCGGCCGTGCGTTGCAGTTTTTCTTCACCAGCACACCCCACAACAAGGTTGACCACATCCTGCTTGCCGGCGGATCATCTGCTTTGCCGGGCTTGACAGCGGCGGTGACCAAGCATTCGTCGTTCAGTTGCAGCCTCGTGAACCCATTTGATGGCATGGAAATCGGCAGTGATGTGCGACTCAAGAAGATGACCCGCGAGGCACCGTCCTACCTGACGTCCTGCGGACTCGCATTGCGGAGGTTTACGCAGTGATTCTGATCAACCTGTTACCGCACAGAGAGGCCGCGCGAAAGCAACGGCGCGACGCCTTCAATGTCAGCCTGGGCTCTGCCTTTCTTTTAGGCGGGCTGATCGCCGGAATGATCTTCCTGTGGTTCGAGGGCCGGATATCCGAACAGCAGGGGCGCAATACGACCTTGACGTCGGAGATCAAACGATTGGAAGGTCAGATCAAGGACATCGCCAGTCTGGAGTCGGAAATCGCCGCTTTGCGGGCGCGTCAGCAGGCGGTCGAAGATCTGCAGGCGGACCGCAATGTGCCGGTGCATCTGATGTCTGAACTGGTCAAGCAGATTCCCGACGGAGTCTTCATTGCAACGATGCGTCAGGACCGTCAGACGGTCACCTTGCAGGGGGTGGCCCAGTCGAACGAGCGGGTGTCCGAATTGTTGCGCAATCTGTCCGGCGGGACCCCTTGGTTCTCCAAGCCGGAACTGGTCGAGATCGTCGCCGGCACGGTGACTCTGTCACCGCGCGACGTCAAGCGCGTGGCCAATTTCTCCATGCGGGTGCAACTCAATCGTGCCAGCGAGGTGCAAAAGCTCGCTCAACCGCCGCAGACGACTGCAGCAGTTGCAGCGCCCGCGGCAGCGCCGGTCAAAAAATAAGAGGGCGGCAAAATGGCAAGTAAACGCTCCATGAAGTTCGATTTTCAGGCGCTTCAGGAAAGACTCCTGGGGCAGTTTCGTGGACTTGATCCTAAAGATCCGTCGGTGTGGCCGGCGCTGCCACGCTACAGCATGTTGGTGGCCGTGGTGGTTGCGGTTGTGACCGGCCTCTGGTTTGCATGGCTTACGGATTCCGAAGTGGAACTTCAAGCAGAGCAGGCAAAAGAGGTAAAGCTGCGGGAAGATTACAAGTTCAAACTGGCCAAGGCCGTCAACCTGGACGTCCTGCGCAAGCAGCGCGAACAGGTCCTCCAATACGTCACTCAGCTCGAGAAGCAGTTGCCCAGCAAAGCCGAGATGGATGCCTTGCTGTCCGACATCAACCAGGCAGGGCTGGGACGTAGTCTGCAGTTTGAATTGTTCCGACCGGGCCAGATTTTTGTGCGCGATTATTATGCGGAACTGCCAATTTCTCTGCGCGTCAGTGGTCGTTACCACGACATGGGGGCCTTTGCCTCAGACATCGCGAATTTGTCCCGCATCGTGACCTTGAACAACTTGACGATCACGCCGAAGCCCGACGGTAGCCTGCTAATGGAGGCCACTGCCAAGACCTTCCGTTATCTTGACACCACGGAAGTCGCGGCGCAACGCAAAGCGGGTGGGGCCAAGAAATGATGCGAGCCCGAATTCTGGTCACGATGCTTGGCGTGCTGGCGTTGTCGGCTTGTGGTGGTGCAGACAACGACGACCTTCAGAAGTGGATGGCGGATCAACGCAATTCGATTGTTCCGAAGATCGTGCCTATTTCCGAACCCAAGGTATTCGTGCCGCAAGGATACGAGCAGGTCGCATCGGTTGACCCTTTTGACAAGGAAAAACTGGCCCAGGCCCTCAAGCGCGACGGCGGAAAGTCGGTTGCCAACAGTGCCTTGGTCGCACCGGAGCTGGCGCGGCGCAAGCAGGCGCTCGAAGCCTACCCGCTGGACACCATGGTGATGGTGGGCAGCATGGTGCGCGCCAGCAAGCCTGTTGCACTGATTCGGGTCAACAACCTGCTGTACCAGGTGCGTCCCGGCGACTACCTGGGTCAGAACTACGGACGTGTAATGAAAATTGACGAGACAGAGGTTGCCTTGCGCGAAATCGTGCAGGACGCTGTGGGCGAATGGATAGAGCGCTCAGCCGCGCTGCAACTTCAGGAGAGGGCAAAATGATGAATCAACCCGGGAACGCGGCCATGTCGTGCTGGAAGCGGCTACTGGTCGCACTGGCAGTGACCGTATTGTCTCTGTCGTCCATCGCGCAAACCGCGATCGAGTCGGTGTCTGGTTCCGTTCAAGGCGGCAGTGAGGTCATCCGCATCGATCTGTCCCAGCCCCTGACGGCCGTTCCCACCGGCTTTGCCATTCAATCGCCAGCTCGAATTGCGCTGGATTTCCCCGGTGTGTCGAACGCGATGGGACGCTCTACGGTAGACGTCAACCAGGGCAACCTGCGCTCCATCAGTGTCGTGCAGGCCGGCGATCGCACGAGAGTGGTGCTCAACCTAAAGCAACCCACGGCTTACAAGGCGCAGATTCAGGGCAAGTCGCTTCTGGTTGTGCTCGATTCCGCTGTCGCTGCAAGTCCCGTAACGTCACCGGCGCCAGTGTTTGCCGAAAATCGCAACCGCGACACCTTGCCGATCAAGGATCTGGACTTCCGTCGTGGTGCCGATGGAGCCGGTCGCGTCGTTGTAGCACTGCCCAACAATCAGGTTGGTGTCGACGTGCAGACAAAGGGCCAGTCGGTCGTGGTCGAGTTTCTGAAGTCGTCATTGCCGGAAGGCCTGCGCCGGCGCCTGGATGTGTCCGATTTCGGCACACCGATCCAGACCGTAACCACCTTCCAGACCGGTGACCGGGTGCGTATGGTGATCGAGCCAAGTGGTCAATGGGAGCACAGCGCCTATCAAAGCGACGACCAGTTCGTGCTGGAGATCAAGCCGCGCAAGGAAGACCCGACCAAGCTCACGCAAGGGCCGGGTTACAGCGGCCAGAAGTTGTCACTGAACTTCCAGAACATTGAAGTGCGTTCGTTGCTGCAGGTGATCGCCGATTTCACGAATTTCAACATCATCACATCGGACTCGGTCACCGGTGCGGTCACCTTGCGGCTGCAGGACGTGCCGTGGGATCAGGCGCTGGATATCATTTTGCAGGCCAAGGGTCTGGGCATGCGCAAGACGGGCAATGTGTTGTGGATCGCGCCACGTGACGAGATCAATGCCAAGGAAAAACTCGAACTCGAGTCGATAGTTGCCTTGCAGAACCTCGAACCGTTGCGCACCCAATCGTTCCAGATGAACTACACGAAAGCAGCGGAAGTCGCGAACAGTCTCACAGCCGGGGGAGGGGCCAGTGGCGCCAATACCGCGCGTATTCTGAGCCCGCGTGGCAGCGTCATCTCCGAGGCCCGCACCAACCAGCTGTTCGTGACGGATATCGCTTCAAAGCTCGAGCAGGTGCAGCAATTGATCGCCAAGCTCGATATCCCCGTGCGTCAGGTGCTGATCGAGGCGCGCATCGTCGAGGCGTCCGACACGTTTGGCAAGTCGCTTGGCATCAAGCTCGGTGGTGGTGTCAACCCGCCGGGTGGCGTCAAGGTGTTCAGTCAAGGTGGCAGTGCAATTAACGCAGGGTTCGGGTCTTCTTACGTCGAGGGTGCGGCGCAGACCACATCGGGCAGCTTTGTGAATTTGCCTGCCATTGGCCAGAATGGTTATAGCCCGGCATCGCTGGCGGTGTCCATCTTCAACTCGGCAGCCAATCGATTCCTCAGCCTTGAGTTGTCAGCGCTCGAAGCGGATGGCAAAGGCAAGGTCGTTTCGAGCCCGCGCGTCGTGACGGCGGATCAGATCAAGGCCTTGATTGAACAGGGTACGGAATTGCCCTACCAGGTGGCCACGTCGAGCGGCGCGACTTCCATCGCTTTTCGCAAGGCCAACCTGAAGCTGGAAGTCACGCCTCAGATCACACCTGAAGGCAACATCATTCTGGATCTGGACGTCAACAAGGACACCGTGGGCCAGGCGACGGCAGCGGGTTTTGCGATCAACACCAAGCACATCAAGACGCAGGTTTTGGTGGAGAACGGCGGGACGGTCGTGATCGGTGGCATTTTCGAACTGACCGAGAACGATTCGGTAACCAAGGTTCCGGTGTTGGGCGACCTGCCAGGCGTTGGCAACCTTTTCAAGACCCGCTCGCGTACAGCCAACAAGCAGGAAATGCTGGTGTTCATCACGCCCAAGATGATTGCCGACAAGGCCGCAGTGCGTTGAACCGGGTAGCTTCGCTGCCTTGGGGCGGCGAAGCTGCTCTGCCATTGTGATCATCAGTCTGATCGGCATGCCGGGGTGCGGCAAGTCCACAGTCGGTCGCCAACTGGCGCGCCGATTGCAACTGCCATTCATGGATTCTGACCATGTCATCGAAGCGCGCATTGGCTGCCCGATCAGGCAGTATTTCGAGCGTGAAGGCGAAGAGAGATTCCGGGATGTCGAGTCCGATGTGATCGACGAACTCACCCAGGCGCCCGAGGGCGTCCTTTCCACGGGCGGCGGATCGGTTCTGCGACAGTCCAACCGGCGGCATCTGCATGGCCGAGGGCGGGTGGTTTATCTGAAGTCCACACCTGAGGATCTGTTCCGTCGTCTGCGCCATGACCGCAATCGCCCGCTGTTGCAGGTCAATGATCCACTGATGCGATTGCGCGACCTCTTCGCTGTGCGCGACCCTTTGTACCGGGAGGCGGCGCACTTCACCATCGAAACCGGTCGACCCTCGGTGGCCACGCTCGTCAACATGATCGTCATGCAGATCGAACTTGATGGCGGCGAACCCTGCGGGGAATGAGTCGCGACGGCCCTTCCCCTAAACTAGGGGTTATGAGTCTGCTGCAAAACGTCGAACGTGTTTCCATCGAACTGGCTGAACGCAGTTACCCGATCATGATCGGCGCTGGGTTGCTCGGCGATGGGCAAACCTATGCGGGATTGCCCAAAGGCATGTCGGCGTTGATCGTGACAAGTGCCACGGTCGCGCCGCTGTACGCCGCGACGCTGCAGCGTGCGCTGGAGAAATGCTACACAAAGATTCATCTCGTTGTGTTGCCTGATGGCGAGGCACACAAGACCTGGACCACGCTGAACCTGATCTTCGATGCACTGTTGCAAAAGCATTGTGACCGCAAGACCGTCCTGTTTGCGCTTGGCGGCGGGGTTGTTGGCGACATGACCGGATTTGCCGCCGCGTCGTTCATGCGGGGCGTGCCCTTTGTTCAGGTGCCGACAACCTTGCTGGCGCAGGTAGATTCGTCAGTCGGCGGCAAGACGGCCATCAATCATGCTTTGGGCAAGAACATGATCGGTGCGTTCTACCAGCCGCAACTGGTGGTGTGCGATCCGGCGACATTTGCCAGCCTGCCCCAACGCGAGCTCAGTGCCGGCCTGGCAGAGGTCATCAAGTACGGTCCGATTGCCGATATGGCGTTTTTTGATTGGATCGAGGCCCATCTGTCGTCGCTGATGGAACGAGATCCGCAGGCACTGGCGCACGCGGTCAAGCGCAGTTGCGAGATCAAGGCCTGGGTCGTGGGGCAGGACGAACGCGAGTCCGGCTTGCGCGCCATCCTCAATTTTGGCCATACCTTTGGTCATGCGATCGAGAACGGTCTGGGTTATGGGCAGTGGCTGCATGGCGAGGCGGTCGGTTGTGGCATGGTCATGGCAGCGCGTCTGTCGCAGCGATTGGGGCTGGTCGATGGCGCCTTTGTCGCGCGGCTGACACGCCTGATCGAGCGTGCCGGATTGCCGATCGTCGGACCGAGACTGACCGCTGACAACGCGGATGCGGGTGAGCCCTCGGCCAATGCCGATCGCTACCTGTCATTGATGCGCGTGGACAAGAAAGCCGATGCCGGTACGATCCAGTTCGTCGTGATCGACGGGCCGGGCTCTGCCGTGGTGCGCACAGCGCCGGACGACCTGGTACGTCAGGTTGTCGACGCTTGCTGCACCTGACCGCCCTGGCCATCTGACCCCATGCCCTTGGCAATTTTTGCCTGTGACCCGGCATCTTCGCGTGGTCGTCGGCATGCGGAGCCGGCTGCGCCGACTCGGACCGACTTCCAGCGCGATCGGGACAGGGTCATTCACAGTTCGGCTTTTCGGCGCCTGGTCTACAAGACCCAGGTGTTTGTCAACCACGAAGGTGACCTGTTTCGGACCCGGCTGACCCATTCGCTGGAAGTGGCGCAGTTGGGGCGCTCCATTGGCCGATCGTTGGGCTTGAACGAGGACTTGATCGAGGCGGTGGCGCTGGCCCATGATCTGGGTCACACGCCGTTCGGCCACGCGGGGCAGGACGTGCTCAACGCCTGCATGGCGACATTTGGCGGCTTCGAACACAATCTGCAGAGTTTGCGTATCGTCGATATTCTCGAAGAGCGTTATCCGGATTTCGACGGCCTCAATCTCACGTTCGAGACTCGCGAAGGCATCCTGAAACATTGCGCAGCGGCTAACGCAGCAGCGCTTGAGGCCTCGGAACCAGCTTATGCGGACGGTAGGGGGGGCGTTGGCCGCCGATTTCTGGAACGTGGCCAACCCAGCCTGGAGGCGCAGCTGTGCAATCTGGCCGACGAAATTGCCTACAACGCGCACGATATCGACGACGGTGTTCGATCCGGACTGATTACCCTGGAGCAGGTGGCGTCGGTCGACTTGTTCAATCGCTACCTGAGCCAGACGCGGGCGCGCCATCCGCATCTGCACGATGACAACCAGGATCGGAGACTGCTGTACGAGTCGATTCGCCAGATGCTCAGTGCCCAGGTGTATGACGTGATCGCGTCGACGCGCCTGCAACTCAATGCGCACGCGCCCGACAGTGTCGCGGCCGTACGCCGCATGCCTGCGCTGGTGTGTTTCTCGCAGGAGATGCGCCGGACCTCGACCGAACTCAAGCAGTTCCTGTTGCGCAACTTGTACCGCCATCCTCAGGTGATGGAAACCACCGATCAGGCTCGTCGTGTTGTGCGCGATTTGTTCGACACCTATATGCATGTGCCGCAGGACATGCAGTCCGGATTCGCGGCACGGTGCGCCGCGACCGACGGGCAGATCGATGGCTTGCGCACACGTGCACGCACGGTCGCCGATTTCATTGCGGGCATGACCGATCGATTCGCACTGCGCGAGCACGAACGGATCACCGGACTGCGGCTGCTGGGTTGACGCGCATGCAGACCGGGTTTTTTGCGCGACAACCTGCATTGGTTGTCATCCTCGCTGGTGTGGCGGCTGCACTGCATGTGGGCAAGCTGCCGCCGGCGATTCCAGTCTTGCGCGATACGTTGGGCGTGAGTCTGGTACAGGCGGGTTTCCTGCTGTCGCTGGTGCAAATGGCTGGCATGGCGCTGGGCCTGGTGGTCGGACTGGCCGCTGACGGCATCGGATTGCGGCGCGCCATGTTGTCGGGCTTGATGCTTTTGTCGGTGGCCGGTGCATGGGGCGCCACGGCGCAGGACCCCGGCAGTTTACTGATGCTGCGTGCGCTGGAAGGTTTTGGTTTCCTGCTGGTCGTCATGCCGGCGCCCGGATTGATTCGCCGCATGACCCCCGCGGCCAGCATGCCGTCCGTGATGGGCTTGTGGGGAGCCTACATGCCAACCGGCACTGCGCTGGCCTTGGGATTCGGCCCGATGCTGATCGCCTGGGCTGGCTGGCGTAATTGGTGGCTGGTGTTGGCGCTTTTGACCGCTGCCATGTGGCTTGGGGTCAGGCTCGCGGTCACACCCGATGCAAGGCGATCAGCCGGCCCCCCTCCTGTCAGAGCCAGGGGAACCGCCGGTGCGGATATTTCCGGCGCATGGGTGCCGCGTGTGCAGCGTACGCTGGGAGCCAAAGGGCCCTGGCTTGTGGCAGCGAGTTTCGCGTTGTATTCGGGGCAGTGGCTTGCCGTGATCGGGTTTTTGCCGTCGATTGCCGGTCAGGCCGGACTGGTAGGTGCTGCAATCGCGCCCATGCTGGCTCTGGTGGCGCTGGTCAATGTTCTCGGCAACGTGGTCGCCGGTCGTCTGTTACAGCGTGGGTTGCCTGCCAGAGTCCTGCTGACCGGGGGATTCTGTGCCATGGCCATGGGCGCTTTTGTGGCGTTCGCGCATATCGGTGCCGAGGCGGCGCCACCCGACACGCTGGTATTGCGCTATTTCGGGGTCATGATATTTTCGATGGTAGGCGGGGTGATTCCGGCAACGCTTTTTTCATTGGCGGTGATACTGGCACCGGATGAAGGCAGCGTATCGACCACGGTCGGGTGGATGCAGCAACTGTCGGCATTGGGTCAATTTGTCGGTCCGCCCCTGGTCGCCTGGGTCGCCGCCCAAGTTGGCGGCTGGCAATGGACCTGGGTGGTCACCGGGGGCTGTTGTGCAATGGGTGTGGTCGTAGCGCGCCAAATTGGCAAGGAGCTCGCAAGTGGATCACGCTGATGCAAGGGCGGAGTTCGCGTCCGTGGTGGTGCGTGACATGCAGCATTGGCTGCAGCAGGCCGTGATTGGTCTGAATCTGTGCCCGTTCGCCAAGGCGGTGGTCGTTCGCCAGCAGATCCACTTTGTCGTGAGCAGGGCCCAGCATGCGGATCAGCTTGAGCCCGAGTTGCTGCGCGAGTTGCAGGCGCTGTCTGCTGCCGACCCACAGGTCCGTGACACGACTTTGTTGATGGCGCCGGATTGCCTGACGTCGTTCCGGGACTTCAACGATTTCCTGGCGCGGGCCGACCGTTGCCTGCAGTCGCTGGACCTGATGGGCGAGATCCAGATCGCCAGCTTTCATCCGCAGTTCCAGTTTGCCGGTACCGGCAAGGGCGACATCGGCAACTTCACGAATCGTGCGCCATATCCCACCTTGCACTTGTTGCGCGAAGCCAGCGTGGACCGGGCGGTTGCGGCGTTTCCTCAGGCGGAATCGATCTTCGAGACCAATATCGACACATTGCGCCGGCTCGGCCGGGATGGCTGGGATGCGCTGGGCATAACGCGTACCGCGCCTGTGGCACAGGGGCAAACCGGGGCAGCGCGCACAGGTGAGAAGCGACGTGGCAGGATAGGGCGATGAGCAAAAAATCACCATACCGCCGTGCGGAGCCAGCGCGCGCTGGAGACAGTGCGGTGTCACCGGCCGTTGCAGCGGAACTGCGTCCTGGCCAGTCCGTGGCGCTGCTGCAGGAACTGCATATCCTGACGCGGGACGCCAAACTGAATCAGGACTCCCGGCGCAAACTCAAGCAGGTCTACCACCTGTACCAGTTCATCGAAAAGATCCTGCTTGAACTCGCGGACGAAGCGGGCCAGGCGCACCAGGTGCCGGGATCCAAGCCTTTGGGCCTGTCGGTGGCGGACCATGGCGCTGGCAAGTCGTATCTGGGATTCATCCTGTACGACCTGTTCTTTCGCGCGCTTGGAGACGGCTGGATCTATGGCATCGAGACCCGCAGCGAACTGGTCGACAAATCCCGGGTGCTGGCCCGGACGCTGGGTTTCGAGCGCATGTCCTTTCTGAACCTTAGCGCCGCGGAATCTGCCTCGGCACAGGAACTCCCGGCGCAGATTGACCTGGTCACGGCGCTGCATGCCTGTGACACCGCGACGGACGATGCGATCGCGTTCGGTCTGGCCAAGAAAGCGCGTGCCATGGTGCTGGTTCCCTGCTGTCAGGCGGAATTGGCGCGTTTGCTCAATGCCGCAAAGGTCTTGAACCTGCGCCGCACGCCGTTGGCGGAGATGTGGCGCCACCCGCTGCACACCCGTGAGATTGGCAGCCAGTTGAGCAACGTATTGCGCTGCCTGTATCTGGAGGCCTGGGGTTACCAGGTCACGGTGACCGAACTGGTCGGTTGGGAGCACAGCATGAAGAACGAGCTGATCATGGCCCGCTACACCGGGCAGTTGCGCGGCGGTGCGGCCGAGCGCCTGCAAGCCTTGCTGGAGCAATTCGGATTGCAGGAACTGCTCGAAACCCGCTTCAGGCTGCCGGTCTCGAATCTGTAAAGATGCCTTCGCGCAGTCGCTTGCCGCGGAACTTTCTGCAAAAATTGACTCGGAAGATGCGTGGTTATCAATTGGGGAAGTCGCATGAAACGATATGCAATTTTGGTCCTGACACTGGCATTGGCGGCTTGCAGCACCACCAGTCCGGACATGGTGCAACGGGCTGATGCCCAGCGACTGTCCACTGTGGTTGACGCCACGGTACTGTCGGTGCGGCCGGTCACGGTTGATGGCACCCAGTCCGGCATGGGTTCGGTCGCGGGTGGCCTGGTGGGCGGCGTTGCAGGCGCCAGTGTGGGTGGGCGGCGCGAGGGAATCATCGTCGGCGTGTTGGGTGCAGTTGCTGGCGCGGTGGCCGGCAATGCGATCGAACGCTCTGCTACCCGCGAAGACGCCGTCGAGATCTTGCTGCAACTGCGCAGTGGCGATCGACGTGCCATCGTGCAGGCCCGTGGCAGCGAAACCCTGATGCCAGGCGATGCCGTGATCCTGGTCACCACCGGCGGTAAAGCCCGCGTGACAAAAGCACCGCGCTAGCCACTAAGATATTGGGGTCAGAATCCAATTCCCATGGTGCGCACCATCATGGTGCTAACGTTATGGCCCGACTTGCCCGTGTCAGTGCTCCTGGTTATCCCTATCACGTCATCCAGCGCGGGAACAACCGGCAATGCATCTTCAACTCCGACGCCGAGCGTGAATTCATGCGGGATCTGC
>JBKJRR010000300.1:0-2640 GCA_046594635.1 Burkholderiaceae bacterium | reverse complement strand
TCAGCAAGCCGGTGGCCAAGTGGAGCGCCGGCGTACGCGTCATCGAGCAGCCACAAAACGCCGACGAAGCCTGGATCGTGCAAACGGTACAGAAGTTCGCCACCAGCGCCGGCATCGGCATGCCCGAGGTCGGCATCTTCGAAGGCGCGCCCAATGCCTTTGCCACCGGAGCGTTCAAGAACTCCGCGCTGGTGGCGGTGTCCACCGGCCTGCTACAAGGGATGACGCGTGAAGAGGTCGAGGCTGTCATCGGTCACGAGGTGGCCCATATTTCCAACGGCGACATGGTCACCATGACCCTGATACAGGGCGTCATGAACACCTTCGTTGTGTTCCTGAGCCGGGTCGTCGGTTATGCCGTCGACAGCTTCCTGAACAAGGGCAACGACCGACAGTCCGGCCCGGGCATCGGTTACTGGATCACCACCATCGTGCTCGACATCGTGCTCGGATTTGTCGCCGCCATCATCGTGGCCTGGTTCTCGTGCCACCGCGAATTCCGGGCCGATGCCGGCGCCGCCAAGCTGATGGGGCGTCGCCAGCCGATGATCAACGCCCTGGCCCGCCTGGGTGGCATGACACCAGGCGAGTTGCCCAAAAGCGTCGCCGCCATGGGTATTGCCGGCGGCATCGGCAAGTTGTTCTCGACCCACCCGCCGATCGAGGAACGCATCGCCGCGTTGCAGAACACCGCTGCGGGCGGCTGAGGTTCCGAGCGTAGTTCTGCGCCAGAAACTGGCGCAATGCAGTCAATCATCAGCCGCCTGGCTTTTTTGCCGGCGGCTTTTGTTTTTCTGAGACGTTATTGATGCTGGGTTTGGGCGGGCGCCGGTGCGCCAGATGGGCAGGAAACAGCCGAACAACCCAAAGAACGAACCGAAAAGAGTTGCCATCTTGCTGCCGGCCGCATCTGCAACAACGTCCGAATACACGCCGCCTACCGATCAGGTGGGTGGGGCGCTCTGCGTAGCGAAAAAGAGGTACAGACCGAAGGCCGGAGGACATTCGCGCAGCAGCGCACCACGCTCGCCTGATCGCACCCGCGACGTAGCGCGCACTGGTCCCCGGCGTTGAACCGAAGACCTGCGTCAGACGACAGCTAACAAAGCCCGGGCCACCGCTTCGGCGACCCGGATGCCATCGACCCCAGCCGACAGGATGCCACCCGCATAACTGGCCCCTTCACCCGCAGGGAACAGGCCTTGCACATTCAGGCTCTGATAATCGTCGCCCCTCTCGATACGCACCGGCGACGAGGTACGGGTCTCCACGCCGGTCAACACTGCGTCGGGCATGTCGAAGCCCTTGATCTTGCGGCCGAACACCGGCAAGGCCTCGCGCATCGCGTCGATGGCGTAGGAGGGCAAGGCGGCGCCCAACTGGCCCAATTCCACACCAGGCTTGTACGACGGCTCGACACCGCCAAGCGCCGTCGACGCACGGTTGTTCAGGAAATCCCCCACCAGTTGCCCCGGCGCACGGTAGTTGCAGCCGCCGAGCACATAGGCCTGCGACTCCAACTCCCGCTGCAACACGATGCCGGCCAGCGGATGGCCCTTGGCATCGGCGGCGCCTAGCGCAATCACATCCTCACCCAGCGCCGCACGCATACGCGCGCCATCGGAAGGGAAGTCGGACGGATCAATGCCCACGACGATGCCGGCGTTGGCATTGCGTTCATTGCGCGAGTACTGGCTCATGCCATTGGTGACCACCCGGCCGACCTCTGACGTCGCGGCCACCACAGTTCCGCCCGGACACATGCAGAAGCTGTAGACCGAGCGGCCGTTGGCCGCATGGTGCACCAGCCGGTATTCGGCAGCACCCAGCGCCGGATGACCGGCATGGCGGCCCCAGCGCGAACGGTCGATCACACCCTGCGGGTGTTCGATGCGAAATCCGATTGAAAACGGCTTGGCAGCAATCTCCACACCGCGCGCATGCAGCATCACGAAGGTATCGCGCGCACTGTGGCCCGGCGCCAGCACCACATGGCGGGTGGGTATCTCGTACTCGGTTCCACTGGTCAGATCGTGCACGCGCAACGCGCGCACACGCCGGCCCCGCCCGTGGGCATCGGGCGCGGCATCGTCCAGCTGCAAGTCAACCAGCCGCTGCTCGAAACGGATCTCGCCGCCCATGGCGATGATCTGCTCACGCATGTTCTCCACCACCTTCACCAGTTTGAAGGTGCCGATGTGCGGGTGAGAATCAACCAGGATGTCGTCTGGCGCGCCGGCCTTGACGAACTCGTGCATGACCTTGCGACCCAAGTAACGCGGGTCCTTGATCTGGCTCCACAACTTGCCATCCGAAAATGTGCCGGCCCCGCCTTCACCGAACTGCACATTGGACTCCGGATCGAGCACTGATTGGCGCCACAGTCCCCAGGTGTCCTTGGTGCGCTGTCGCACCTTGCGACCACGCTCAAGCACAAGGGGTTTGAAACCCATCTGGGCCAGCATCAGCGCGGCAAAAATCCCGCATGGGCCGAAGCCGACCACCACCGGACGCTGCCACTGCTTGTCGGCCACTGCGTCCGCCGGCGCTTGGCACGGCGGGTGATAGACCATGTCCGGACTCTTGCTGACATGCGTGTTGGCGCTCAGTTGCTGCAGTATCTGCGGCTCCAGGGCCGGG
>JBKJRR010000009.1:0-2700 GCA_046594635.1 Burkholderiaceae bacterium | reverse complement strand
GTGGGCCAGCGCCGGCTTGGTCCAGGCCTTTCTGATCGCGCTCTACGCGGAGATGTACGGATTCCCGCTCACCATCTACCTGCTCGCGCGCTTCTTCGGGTTCGATCGCACCGAACTGAGCGCCAGTCTGTGGTCCACCTTGCTCGGTGTCGGCGAACTGGGCATGGTGATCTCGATGATTCTGGGCTACGCACTGCTCTTCGTCGGTCTGGGCTTGTTCGCACAGGGCTGGCGCGAACTCTATCGCGCACGTCGCGAGAACCGCCTTGCCGACAACGGGCTCTACGCGCTGGTCAGGCATCCGCAATACACGGGGCTGTTCATTGGCCTGTTCGGCGAGGGCATCGTTCACTGGCCCACGCTGTTCTCGGTGGCGCTGTTCCCGGTCATCGTGCTCGCCTACTCGCTGCTCGCTCGGCGCGAGGAGAAGCAGATGGTGCAGCAGTTCGGCGCGCGTTACGACGCCTATCGACAGCGCGTTCCGATGTTCTTTCCGACGCCCAAGCTCTGGCGCCGCCTTCTCACCCCCGCTGAGTCTGCCCCCGGTGCAAAAGACTGACGGAGCGGGCCCGTAATACACGCAGCCAGATAGCCGTATGTCCCATCCAACCGTCGAAGACCACCTTTGACAACCATCAACCCCAAGGATCGCGATCGCCGACTCTGGATCGCAGCCACCGTCGTGACTGGCGGTGCGGGATTGACCGCGACCGCCGTACCGTTCGTCGCCTCATTGGCGCCGAGCGAGCGGGCCCGCGCGGTCGGTGCACCCGTCAGCGTCGACCTGCAAGGCCTGCAGGAAGGCGCACTCAGCGTCGTTGAATGGCGGGGTCAACCCGTGTTCGTTCTCAGACGATCGGTCGAAATGCGGGAGGCACTCCGGAAGCACGATGCATTACTTGCCGACCCGCAGTCCAAGCGATCGGATCAACCGGCGTACACAAAGAACGTCGACCGGTCCATCCAGCCGGCATACGGCGTGATGGTGGGTATCTGTACACACCTCGGCTGCATTCCGACGTTTCGACCGACGCCCGGTGCCACCGACCTTGGCGCTTCCTGGCCAGGCGGGTTCTATTGCCCATGTCACGGCTCGAAATTCGACCTCGCTGGCCGCGTGTTCAAGAACGTCCCGGCACCGACGAACCTGACGGTGCCGCCACACCACTTCGTCTCTGCGTCCATCTTGCTCATTGGCGTCAATCCCGGGGCCTGACCCCGTTCATTCACGGAGAGTCCACCATGCAAACCCTCAAATTCGATGTCCAAGGCATGACCTGTGGCGGCTGTACGGGCAGCGTGCAGCGCGCCCTCGGCAAGATCGACGGCGTCAGTCACGTTGACGTTTCGCTGAGCCCCGGCTCCGCCACTGTGGAGGCCGACCCCACGCGCGTCGCGCCCGCCCAGATCGAAGCCGCGATCGTCGGTCTTGGCTACCAAGCGAAGCTGCACCCGGCAGAGCTCAGGCCCAGGTCATGAGCAAGAAGGACCGCAAGGAGAAGCACCACGGTACGGCCGGCGACAGCGAGTCGACTTCTGTTGCAAATGCGTCAGACGCGCTGGACGACAAGGTGCCGATCTCGGCCGAGGACTATCACGCGCAGCTCCATCTTCTACAGATCGAGTTGGTGAAGCTGCAGCGTCACTTCATTGGCTGCGGCGACAAGATTTTGGTGCTGGTGGAGGGCCGCGATGCAGCCGGCAAGGACGGCAGCATCAAGCGCATCGTCGAGTACCTGAGCCCACGCGAAACGCGCGTGGTCGCCCTCGGCAAACCTTCCGACCGGGAGCTTCGGGGCTGGTACTTCCAGCGCTACGTCCCCTTGCTCCCGGTGGCTGAGGAGTTTGTCTTGTTCAACCGCAGTTGGTACAACCGCGCCGGCGTCGAGCATGTGATGGGATTTTGCTCAAAGGAAGAGCACGAAGAGTTCATGCAATCGGTGCCGAAGTTCGAGGAAATGCTCGTCAACTCGGGCATCAAGGTCTTCAAGTATTACCTCGACATCGACAAGGACGAGCAGGTGAGTCGCCTGGCTGAACGCCAGCGCGACCCTCTCAAACAGTGGAAGACCAGCCCCATCGACGCGGTGGCGGTCAAGCACTGGAAGGCGTACTCGGCGGCGCGCGACGCCATGCTGCTGCGAACCCACACACCAATAGCACCGTGGCACATCGTGCGGACGAACAACAAGCGTTTGGCGCGCTTGAACCTGATCCGCGACATCCTGTCCCGGCTGCATTACGCGGGCAAGAAGAACAAACTGGTTCAGCCCGACGCAAACATCGCGTTCGAGTTCACACCCGACTGCATCCAGTCGCAGCGCCTGGCGCGCTGAAACGCATTCACCCAAGGAAGCCCCATGAAAACCAGCGCGATTGAAGTGCACGACATGTTGTCCGTATTCAGCGTCGACGAAGTCGAGAAGCGGATCGGCGAGGTTCCCGGGGTGCAGAGCGTGACCGTGAACTTCGCGGTTGGCAACGCCACCGTGCGATACGACGAGACACAGATCGAAGCGAGCGATATCAAGTCCGCCGTTCGCCAGCGCGGGTTCGATCCCGCTGCGCCCGCTGCCGGCTCGACGGGTGATGGTGACGAAGGCAAGGCGACATCGGGTGCGCCGCCTGCAGCGACACCGGCCTCACCGCCTGCAGGCGCAGCACCCTCCAAGCCCAATGCCTCACCAGACACCTCGGCCT
>JBKJRR010000402.1:0-15677 GCA_046594635.1 Burkholderiaceae bacterium | reverse complement strand
TCCAGTACATCTATGCCAAATACGGCCGCGAACGTGCTGCGATCACCGGTGTGGTCGTGACCTACCGGCCCAAAAGCGCGATCCGCGATGTGGGCAAGGCGCTGGGTATTCCAGAGTCTTTGGTCGATGCTTTTGCCAAACAGCATCGGTGGTTCGATGGCGTTATGCGCCTCGAACAATCGCTGATCGAGACGCTGGACAACGCCGGCCTGTCGGCCGACGACCCGCGCATCATCCAGTGGCTGGACCTGACGCAGCAGTTGCTCGGTTTTCCGCGCCACCTGAGCCAGCATGTCGGCGGCTTCGTACTCACGCAGGGCAAGCTCACGCGCCTGGTGCCGGTCGAGAACGCGTCCATGCCGGACCGCTCGGTGATCCAGTGGGAGAAAGACGACCTCGATGCCATGGGTCTGCTCAAGGTTGACGTGCTGGCACTGGGCATGCTCAGTGCGATCCGGCGTTGCCTGGATCTGATCAGCGCGCAGCGCGGCTACAC
Organism: Burkholderiaceae bacterium; assembly: GCA_046594635.1. Classification (GTDB taxonomy): domain Bacteria; phylum Pseudomonadota; class Gammaproteobacteria; order Burkholderiales; family Burkholderiaceae_C; genus CAISIP01. The sequence goes on along the minus strand of JBKJRR010000402.1, from coordinate 15,181 downwards.
CTTCCAGATGCAGGACATTCCGGCCGAAGACGTGGCCACCTACGACATGATCTGCGCCGCCGACACCGTGGGTGTGTTCCAGATCGAGAGCCGGGCCCAGATGAGCATGTTGCCGCGGTTGCGTCCGCGCTGCTTCTACGATCTGGTGATCGAGGTGGCGATCGTGCGTCCCGGGCCGATCCAGGGCGGCATGGTGCATCCGTATCTGAAGCGCCGCCAGGGCCTGGAGCCGGTCGACTATCCGGGTGAAGGATTACGCGCTGCGCTCGAACGGACCCTGGGCGTGCCGATCTTTCAGGAGCAGGTGATGCAGATCGCCATGCTCGCCGCCGGCTTCAGCGCGGGCGAGTCAGATGACCTGCGCCGCTCGATGGCGGCCTGGAAACGCAAGGGCGGCGTGCACAAGTTTCACGACCGCATGATCAGCGGCATGGTGCAGCGCGGCTACCCAGAGGAATTTGCGCAGAACATCTTCAAGCAGATCGAGGGCTTTGGTGAATACGGTTTTCCCGAAAGCCACGCCGCCAGTTTCGCGCTGCTGGTCTACGTGAGCTGCTGGCTCAAGCACCATGAGCCAGCCTGCTTTCTGGCGGCGATGCTCAACTCCCAACCGCTGGGTTTTTATGGCCCGTCGCAACTGGTGCAGGACGCCAAGCGCCACGGTGTGATCGTGCGGGCGGTCGACGTGATGTGCAGCGACTGGGACAACACGCTCGAAGGTGGTGATGATGGGCCGGGCGCTGCGGACGATCACGCCTGCTTGCAGGGGGCTGAGGGGCCGCAACTGCTGTGGCTCGAAGAGGTGGAGCAGGAAGCGGGCGCGGGCGCATCACGATCGACGGCAGCGGGGTCTGACCCCAAATCAATACAGCGGCTTTTGCCAAGCGCGCGCAATCGCGCGAAATCGGGATCTGACCCCTATTTGCAGCTGGCGGTGCGTCTGGGTCTGCGCATGGTCTCGGGCCTGGGTGAGGCTGCAGCGCAGCGTATCGTTGCGGCGCGCGCCGAGAGTCTCTTCGCGACGACCGAAGACCTCGCCTTGCGCGCCGCGCTCGACCAGGGTGACCTCAAGGCACTGGCCAGTGCCGATGCCTTGCGCGCCTTGTCAGGCCATCGGCGTCAGCAGGTTTGGGATGCGTCGGCGCTCAAGCCGGCGCCGCCCTTGCTCAAGGCGGTTCCGGTGGACGAAGACTGGCTGGAGTTGCCCGCCGCCAGCGAGGGCGAGGAGGTGGTGTTCGACTATGCCGCCACCGGCCTGTCGCTGCGTCGCCATCCGGTGTCCTTGCTGCGCGGACAACTGGCCGCAATGAAGATTCTCACCGCCGCGCAGATGCACGAGCTTCCCGATGGCTGGCCGGTGCGCGCCTGCGGCCTGGTCGTGATGCGCCAGCAACCGCAGACCGCCAAGGGTGTGGTGTTCGTGACACTGGAGGACGAGACCGGCAGTGTCAATGTCATCGTCTGGAAAAGTCTGCGCGAGCAGCAACGCAGCGAGTTGCTGTATTCCCGGTTGCTGGCGGTCTATGGTGTCTGGCAGCGCGATGCCGAAACCGGCGGTGAGGTTCGGCATCTGATCGCCAAGCGGCTCAAGGATCTGACGCCGCTGCTCGGTGGTCTGGCGACGCGCAGTCGGGAGTTTCATTGAACCTGGCCGCGCCGCGCCGCGTCGCACGAGACGTGAAGTGAAGTGAGTGAAGTGAGTGAAGTGAAGTCAAGGTCATGTCGTGCTGGCCTCGGCCCCTCGGGGGGCCACCGCACCGCCACCGCACCGCCACGCAATGCCACGCAATGCCACGCAATGCCACGCAATGCCACGCAATGCCACGCAATGCAATGCAATGCAATGCCATGTCGGTGCAGTGGATGCACCGACATGTGACGTGACGTGGCAGGCCGATCTCAGGACTTGCTTGCTGCGGTCTCCTTCTTCGCGCTCAGGCAGGTTTTCATAAACCCTTTGCGTTCATCCCCGGTCTTGCCAACCGCCTGCTTGTTGCACATGGCCATCTTGTTCTGTTGCGGGGACTTGGCCTTTTCTTCCGCATGGGCCAGACCGATGCTCATGGCCATACCGAAGACCAGCAGCGAGATAAATTTTTTCATGATGTGACTCCTAGATGTGACGGTGGACGGCGGACACCCGGGATTAGGTGTCTGCCACCAACACACCGCTCGCGGCCTGGCGGGTTGCGTCTTGGCGCGTCAAGTGCGTGTGTGGGTGACCCGATGCTAGGAACCCGCTTCGCCGATGTATTCCACCCGATGGGGGATGGCGCGCGGAATGTCGCCAATCGGGGGGATGGGCTTGAATCCCATATCAACTGTCGTGCCAGAGGTTCACCGCCACGCTGTCAGTCCGCCTTGATGGCTGCATCCTTGACCACCTTGCGGTACAGGTCGAAGTCCTCGTTCATGGCCTGCGCGAAGTCCTTGGCACTGGAGCCAATGCGCACCACGCCCGCACCACGCAATTTCGATTCCGCCTCGGGTGAACGCAGGAAGGCCTGAATCTCCTCCGACAGCTTGTTCACTATGGCGGCCGGCGTGCCCGCGGGCGCCATGACGCCATGCCAGGGTCGCACATCAAAGCCGGGCACCACGTCCTGGATCGACACGAGCTCGGGCGCAAAGAAGGCCCGGTCGCGCGTAGATACCGCGAGCGCGCGCAGCTTGCCGGTCTTCACATGGGGCAATGAGGTGGTGGCAGCATCCATCGACGCATCGGTCTGACCGCCAACAAGGTCCTGCACCATCGGTGCTGAACCTTTGTACGGCACGTGGACCATGGATGTGCCGGTTTTCATCAGGAAAAGTTCCATGCCCAGGTGCAGGGAGGAGCCGACGCCCGATGAGCCGTAGGTCAGCTTTCCGGGATTGGCCTTCAGGTGTGCGATGAATTCCGGCAAAGTCCTGGCCGGCACCTTGTCAGCATTGACCACCAGAATCAGTGGTGTCACGCCGACCATTGAAACCGCCTCGAAATCTTTCACCGGCTGGTACGGAAATACACCAGGGCGGACCGCCGGATTGATGGCGTTGGCCGCGATATTGCCCATGCCGATGGTGTAGCCATCCGGCGCGGCTTTCGCCACCACGTCCATGCCCAGACTCGAACCGGCGCCGGGTTTGTTGTCCACCAGAAACGGCTGGCCCCACTTTGCCTGCAGATGCGCTGCCACCATACGCGCCATCATGTCTGCCGCGCCGCCCGCTGGCACGGGCACGATGAACCGCACCGGCTTGGTTGGGTAATCGGTGGTTTGCGCCAGCACGGGCCCTAGCGGCATGGCGCACAGCAGGCCCAGCGCGAACGCGCGACCCAGTCGGAATTTCAGGTTTTTCATGGTTCTCTCCAGGTTGAGATGAGGGATCTTTTTGACGTCATTCAAGGTCAGGGTCCGGTCCTCGCGCCGTGCCGCCCGTGGGATCATGGGTCTTGGGTCGCAGGAACTGCCAGACCGACACGCTTGGCGCAATGCCCAAGCCCGGCCCGCTTGGAATCTGAAAGCGCCCCTGCGCGCAGCGCATATCGGTTTCCACATACTGCAGATTGCGATCGAACACCGAATGCTGGTATTCATGCATCACGGTATTGGGCAGCGCCGCAGCAGCATGCAGGCTGGCCGCCTGGTAGATGCCGATGCCGATGCTCGCGTGCGGAATCAAGCGCATGTGGAAGGCGTGCGCCATGCGGCCGATCTGCATGAATTGCGTAATACCGGTATGCCCCATTTCCGGCTGCACGATGGACATCGCGCGCCGCTCCAACCGCGGCCGATACTCGAACACCGTGCGCCACTCTTCACCCAAGGCCAGCGGGACACGGACATGGGCTCCGACATGGGCCTGTCCGTCGATGTCTTCCGGCTGGCATGGTGCCTCGACGAAATACGGCTGATACTGTGCCAGCCTGTCGATCAACTGCACCGCCTCCTGGGCGGTGAACTTCCAGTGCAGATCGACCATCAGCCGGGATTGCGGCCCCAGTCCCTCGCGCAACACCCGCATCTCCTCGACGATGCCGTCAAACGACACTGCGGCGGCGTACTTGAAGGCGTCGAAGCCGCGCGCCTGGAAATCGCGTGCCAATGCCAGGCGCGCGTCCAGTGACTTGCCGGGAAGGCCGGACACATAGGCCGCAATGTCGGCGTGGCGTTGTCCACCGAGCAACTTGACCACGGGTTGGCCGAGCAGTTTGCCAAAAAGGTCCCAGATCGCGATATCAATTCCCGCGATCGCGTCCACGTAAAAGCCGCCAAAGAAGCCACGAACCCGCATCAGGTCGTACAGGTCCTCCTGAATCACCGAGACGTCTCGCGGATCGCGCCCGATGATGACCGGCCCGAGCACGTCATCAATGATGGCAGTCACCGCGTCTGGGGCTACGATGCCGTAGGTCTCGCCCCAACCCACGGTACCATCGTCCGCGGTAATCCGGATCAGCACCGACATGTCGGTCGACGGGTAGATCGTCCGATTGCCCTGGCGTATCAGATAACCGCGTGAGTTGATGCTTTCGCCCGGCCCCAACGAACCGAGGTAGGGCGTTTCACGCGGCAGCGAGATGATGAAACTCTCGACGCAAGCAATACGTGGTGTCACGGCTGCGCCTCCAGCGCTACCGAGGGCCGCATACATTTCTGCAACACTGAACTTGGCAGCAGCAGGTCGTCGATGTCGCACAGGAATGCATCCACATCAGCTTGATCGAGTTTGTCCAGCACCGGACCTGGCATGCGCTGCAACATGCACGGAATCAGCCCGCGCTTCTTCAGCACATACTTGGTCAGCGACCAGCGAAACACGGCCTGCACATTGAGCACCGGCAGCATGCGGGTGAACAGGGCGCGCACGCGGGTTGCATCCCCTGCGCGATGCGCCGCAAATAGCGCGACATGCACCTCTGCCAGTTCGATCGCCGGCATGGTGCCGGCCGCACCTCGGCGCAGTTCATCGGTGATATAGCGCCCGCCGGCACCGCCAAACACGCCGTTCAGCCCGGCTGGCCTGGCCTGCAGTAGCGCCGACAGACGCTGTCCGCTGGGCAGAGTTTCTTCCTTGACGTAGAGGATGGCAGGTACCGCTGCCATCACTTGCAACAGCACCTCCGGCTCGAGGCCGGCGCCGACGGGCGGCGGAAGGTTCTGCAACATCAGGACCGCAGCCGGCACCGCTGCCGCAATCTCGGAGAAGTAGGCAATCTGCTGCGCCAGCGTCGGACGGTCCGGCGGCGCGGCGATCATCAGTACCCGGCACCCCGACTGCGTCGCGGAGCGCGCCAGGTTGATGGTGGTTGTGCTGTCGCTGCTCGATGCCCCCACGATCACCGGGACCCTGCCCGCCACTTCGGACAACACAACGGCGACCAGATGCTCGCGCTCGGACAGGTTCAGTTTGGCTACTTCGCTGGCGACGCCGGGAAAGGTCATTCCATCCACGCCGGCCGCCAGCAGATAACGCACCAATACCCGCAATGCGTTCACATCGGGCACACCTTGGGCGTCAAACGGGGTTGGGACTACCGGGAAAACACCGCTAAGGCGGTCGGATGTTGTGTCGGCCATATCAGACTTCTATTGAACAATAGTTCCATTCAGTGGAACTATTTTTGAGGGTGAATGGATTTTAGTTTTACCGGGTTTCCGTTGAATTGGTGTTAACCCTCAAGTGTTGCACTTTAGAATTCATAATTGCCAGCGACAAGATGTCTCATTGAATGGAACCTGAATCGCAATCTGCCGAGCATGACGGAAACATCGGCGCGCCCGGGTTGGGCGTGCTTGAAAAGGCGATGGGCTTGCTCAACATCGTGTCGGCGCGGCGCGCGCCAATGACTTTCACCGAACTGCGCAATGCTTCGCATCTGCCCAAGGCCACGTTGCATCGCACGCTCAATACGCTGGTGCGCGAAGGCTTGTTGCGCCACGACAGTTACAGCCGCAGCTTTCAACTCGGCTTTCGTCTGTTGGAGCTGGCCCACGAAGTCTGGAGCGATTTCGATCTGCGCCTGGTGGCGCAGGATGAATTGGTCGCCCTGCGTGACGCGTTGGCAACGCCAGTGCAGCTGGCCGTGCTCCATGGGGCCCAATTGGTGGTTGTGGCCAGCGAAGAGGCCGGCCGCGGCAAGGCGGATGTGCCGGCGGCGCCCCCTCGCGTGGGAGCCAGCCTGAGTCTGGCCGCGTCGGCAGCCGGCAAGGCCATCGCTGCGCACCTGGAGCCGCAGCAACTGATCGATCTGCTCGGCCGGCTGGATCCGAAATTGCGCGTTGAACTCGACCTGGTGCGGGCCCGAGGTTACGCCGTCGGCGACCTATATCTGTCTGGTGGGGGGCTGGCCGTCGCCGCTGCAGTTCTGGACTACGCCGGCAAGCCGACCGGCGTGATCTCGGTCTCGGCCGGCATGCTGGCCATCGACGATCCGCAGGTGCACGGTTTGTCGGCGCCGCTGATGAAAGCGGCGCGCAATGTTTCGCACAGTGCTGCGGGTGGAGCCATGTCCCTGTCGGTGCTGGCGCCGCCCGCGGAGCCAGCGCAGACTGCCGTGCGTTGCGTAGATCGTGTGGCGGCATTGCTGGGTGAGGGGCCGATCTGGTCACCGCGAGACAATGCCCTGTACTGGGTCGACATCCTGACCCCGGCCGTACATTGCCACCATGTAGCGGATGGCGCAAATACCGTGACGGCGCTGGGCGCGATGGCCAGCGTGGCCATACCCAAGGCCACCGGTGGGCTGTTGCTGGCCACGCCGGGTGGCTTGATGACCTACAACCCGGCCGATCAGCGCATGAACCTTTTGTCGCACCCGGAGGCGGAGCGGCGTGGCAACCGCTACAACGACGGCAAGTGCGACCGGCGCGGGCGACTGTGGATATCGTCGATGGACATGGGTGCGGCTGCCAACCGAGGCAATCTTTTTCGGGTCGACGCAGATGGCAGCTGGCAGAAGATGGACTCCGGTTTCACTGTGCCCAACGGCCTGGGATGGAGTCCGGACAACACCCGCATGTATTTCACCGACACCTTCCGTCGCACCATCTATGTCTATGACTTCGATCTGCTGGCTGGCACGATCAGCAACCGGCGGGTGCTGATCACCTTGGCCGAGTCAGACGGCAAACCCGACGGATTGACAGTCGACGCGAAGGGCTGCATCTGGGTGGCGCTGTGGGACGGCTGGCAGGTCGCACGCTTCTCGCCGCAAGGGCGGCCGATGCAACGGGTGCGCCTGCCGGTGTCGCGACCGACCAGTTGCTGCTTTGGCGGCGCCAGTCTCGAAACCATGTACGTGACGTCCGCCTCGGTGCGGCTGGATGCACAAGCGCTAGCTGCGGCGCCATTGTCCGGTTCGCTGTTTGCGTTCGAAATGCCAGGCGTGCGCGGCCTTCCGGAAGCCACCTTTGCCGGCTGAGGACACGTCATCACCTTGACTTCAGCGCCGGAAGGCGCTCGGTGCCTGCCCCATCGCGCTACGGAACATCGCCGTGAACGCGCTGTCGCTGGTGTAGCCAGTGGCTGCGGCGACCCGGCCCACAGGCGCACCCCGCGCCAACATCGGCAAGGCGCGTGCAAGTACCACCTGTTGGCGCCAATGTTGGAAGCTGGTGTCGAGTTCGCTGCGAAACAAGCGTGCAATGGTGCGTTCGCTGGCGCCGACGTCACGCGCCCATTCGGCCAGTGTGGCGCAGCGGGCCGGTGCCTGCATCACGGCATCGCACAACATGCGCAGACGGTTGTCGCCGGTCTGCGGATGGGGCAGCGGAACGCCCAGCTGCTGCGTCGGCGCGTGCGCCAGTTCGCTCAGGACCAGTGCGGCAATCAGCGACTCGCGGGTCTGATCCGGTGCCGGGTCCGATGGCAGCTGTGCCAACCGGGTGCCGACGTCGTCGAGCGCCTGCACTAGTTCGCGCAGCAATGGCGACATGACCAGCATCCTGCAGGTCTGCCAGGCACTGGGGACTGCATCGGCATGGATGTACAAGGTGCGAAACGCCGCGTCTTCCAGCGCATTGACCGCGTGGCGCACGCCGGGGGCGATCCATACGGCGCGCGAGAACGGAACGATGTAGCTGACAACGTCGCGGTTGTCGGCACTTTGCGCCGCGGTCACCTGCAATACGCCGCTGGAGCAATAAGCGAGTTGCGCCCAGCCGTGGTGATGCGGTTCGAAATGGGTGTCGGCCGGCAGCACACGGGATCGCACGCGTACCGGCCGGTCGCCGCTGGGCCGAAACGGATCAGTGTTGCCCACCGGGGTCAGTGCTGCCGTGGGCGAGGATTTGCGGAAAGCCATGGTGTTTGGCTGAAATTCGACGAATATTGGCGATTCGTCGGGGTTGGGAAGCGGGCCATCATCTTACGATAGGTGCCATGAATTCAACTGCCACTCCTGCGCCGAAACGCGCCCCCGACACCAGTCGGTCGCAAGATGCTGCATTGATCGGCCTGGTCGGCATCGCGCACATGATCAGCCACTACAGCCAGTTGTTGCTGGCGCCGCTGTTCCCATGGCTCAAGGACGCCTTTCAGGTCAGCTACACCGAGTTGGGTTTTCTGATGACGCTGTTCTTCGTGGTCTCGTGCGCGATGCAGACGTTGTCGGGATTTCTGGTCGACCGTTTCGGTCCGCGGCCCATCTTGTTTGCCGGTCTGGCCTTGCTCGGCCTGGCCGCCATGGGTTATGCGAGCAGCACCAGTTACGCGATGCTGGCGATGTCGGCGATCGTGGGCGGCATCGGCAATGGCGTGTTCCACCCGGTCGACTACACCCTGCTCAATCGCAAGATCCATCCGCAACGGTTGGGGCACGCCTACAGCGTACACGGCATCACCGGCAGTCTGGGATGGGCGCTGGCGCCGGCGATGCTGGTACCGATCACCTTGTTCTCGTCGTGGCGCGTGGCGCTGGCTTGTGCCGGCCTGCTGGCATGGTTGGTGCTGCTGCTGGTGTGGCTTCAGCGCAAGCGACTGGTGATGCCGCAGACTCCGGCAAAGGCCGATGTACCGCGACCTGCAGGTGCGCACACGGCGCTCGCCGAGGAGGGCAATCTGGACTTCCTGCGCATTCCTGCCGTGTGGATGTGTTTCGCGTTCTTCTTTTTCTACGCCATGGCGCTGAGCGTAGTGCAGGCGTTTGCCCCCGAGGCAGCCCGTCAGTTGCATGATTTTCCGCTCACGCTGGTCGCCGCGTGTCTGACCATCTACATGGTGTGTGCCGCTGGCGGTATGGTGCTGGGGGGGTTTCTCGCATCCGACCCCGCGCGCTGCGAGCGAATCGTCGGCGCCGGTTTCGGTATTGCCGCCGGTGTCGCCGCCATCATCGGTTTTGCGCCCATTGCGGGCATGGCCGTGCCAGTACTGTTTGGTGTGATGGGTTTCGCCAGTGGCATTGCCGGACCGTCACGGGATCTGCTGGTCAAGAAGTCCACGCCGGAAAACGCCACCGGCAGGGTCTACGGCGTGGTGTATTCCGGGCTCGATATCGGCCAGGCGATTTCACCGTTGATCTTCGGCCGTCTGATGGACCACGGCAGTTACCAGGGTATCTGGTTGGGGCTGGTGATGGTGCAGGGCATACTGATCTTCAGCGCATTCCGGGTGCGTCGGGTGCGCCGTACGGTGCTGGCGCCAACGCCTACGCCAGCCTGAACCGGCGTCAGGCAGCGAAACTGACCATTGCTGCCGGTTCAAACGAAGGTCGGATCGTCATCAGCGCACATTCATCCACTTGAACAACATGAAGCCATCGGCCCGCTGGTAGGCGTCGATCGTCTTCTTCATGCCCCAGGACAAGGTCTGCTGGTGCAGCGGGATATGACCGATGTCGTCGGCGTGCAATTGCAGTGCCTCCTTGATCATTGCGTTACGTTTGCCCTGGTCCAGTTCGGACTGGATGCTGGCCGTCAGCTCATCGAGCTTGGGGTTGCTGTAGCCGCCGAAGTTCCAACTGCCCTGATTACCCGAGGGTGTCGCCAGCACGGTGAACAGCAGGTTGTGTGCGTCGTAACCGGCCGGGGACCAGCCCAGCATGAAAAAGCCCATTTCGCGCTTGAGGCCCTTGGGAAAATACGTGGTCTTGGACTCAGCCTGCAGCTTGATCCTGATGCCGGCCCTGGCCAGGTTGGCCGCAATCGCCTGGCAGATCTCCGAGTCGTTGACATAACGGTCGTTCGGACAGTTCATGCCAACTTCGAAGCCGTTGGGGTAACCGGCATCGGCGAGCAGCTTCTTCGACGCGGCCAGATCGAAGGGCAGCCGCGGTTCCATGTCGGGTGAGTAGCCCTGGATGCCCGCTGCAATCATCGCCCCGGTTGGCTTGGAGGCATTGCGCATGATTTGCGTCTTGATGGTCTGGATATCGATCGCCTGGTAGAAGGCCTGACGCACGCGCTTGTCCTTGAACGGGTTCTTGTCGGTCACATTGGACAGCGGCAACACATCGCGCTTGTGGTCGAAGCCGAGAAAGATCACGCGCAGTTCGGGGTTTTCCACCACTTGCAGCTTGGGCGAGCTGTTTACGCGCGGAATGTCCTGCAGTGGCACCGGATCGATCACGTCAACCTCTCCCGACAGCAGCGCAGCCACACGTGTCGCGCTGTTTTCGATCGGCAGGAATATCACTTCATCCAGATTGGTTTCGAATTTGTTCCACCAGGTCGGCGAACGCTGCAGTACGGTCTTCTGGCTGGGTTGGCGTTCGCGCACCTTGAACGGGCCGGTTCCGTTGGACCGGAACGAGGCCGCGTTCTCGACGCCCTTGCGCCGATCGACCGGGCGTGTGGCCTGGTTGGCCTCGGCCCACTTGCGATTCATGATCAGCACGTTGGTCAACAACTCGGGCAGGATCGGGTTCGGCGCCGAGGTCTCCAGTTCGATGACAAAATCCGACACCTTGCGGATGGTCTTGACCGAGGCCAGTTGCGACTTGATGTCGGAGCCTTCACCACGGGCACGCTCCAGCGAGAACACCACATCGTCGGCAGAGAACGGCGCACCGTCATGAAACATCACATTGCGGCGCAATTCGAAGCGCCAGGAGTTGGGGCCGGTGGCTTTCCAGGCCGTGGCCAGCGACGGCGTCAACTTGAGGTCCTTGCCGCGCGTGGCCAGTGCCTCGAACACATTGTTGAGGAACGACAACTGCACCGCCTCATTGAAGGAATGCGGGTCGAGCGACAGCACATCACCCTGGTTGGCCACACGTATCGTGGCCGCCATGGTCAGGTTGCAGCTCAGCGCCAGCGCGATGGCGCCGATCAGTCTCAACGGGGCGCCGGGAGCGGGAAGCCTTGACATGGTGGTCCTTGAAGTAGTGGGCTGGCGATCGTAGCATCGGTGCCTTTTTCCGTGCTCCCGATGCGCATGGGTGGTCAATCGGCCGGCGGTCTTGCCGATTTTTTTTGCATGCACTGTCGAGACGCATTTCAGGGAACCGGAAATCGCGCCCGCCGCTCCAGATCATCCAGGTCGATATGGTTGCGCATGTATTGCGCGCTCGCATCGACCATCGGCTGGTGATCCCAGCTGGTGAGTCTGCCTTTGCGCAGTGACGCGTAGACCAGGCGACGCCGACGCTGGCTGCCCAGCACCTGCGCATTGAGTGCGGGCAAGTCCCAGCGGCGTGCGACCTCCTCGCGGAAATCGGCAATCCGCGCCTGTTGTTGCGGTGCCAGGGCCATGTTGTTCAACTCCCGCGGGTCGGCCTGGATGTCGAACAGCAGGTCCGGGTCTTGCAGCGCGTGGATGAACTTGTAGCGGCCGCGGCGGATCATCAGCACGGTTTCGCGCGACCCTTCAGCCATGTATTCGCCGATCACTTCGTCATGGGCGCCCGCGGCGCCGGTCAGATGGGGCATCAGCGAACGGCCGTCAATCGGCAGTGCCGGGTCCATGGCGCCACCGGCGAGTTCGACGAACGTGGGTAACAGGTCGATGGTGGACACGCTGGCGTCCACCCGGCCCGGCTTGATCCGTCCCGGCGCCCATACCACCAACGGCACCCGAGCCGACGCCTCGAACCAGTGCATCTTGTACCAGAGGCCGCGTTCACCCAGCATGTCGCCGTGATCGCCGGAGAACACGACGATGGTGTCGTCCTGCAGACCGCAGTCCGCCAATGTCTTCATCAGTTTGCCGATGTTGGCATCGATGTAGCTGCAGGCACCAAAGTAGGCGCGCCGTGCCCTCCGGATGGCCTGCGCCGGCATGGTCTTGCCCCATAGGTCTATCACCTCGAGGATGCGCCGGGAGTGCGGATCCTGCGCCGCCTGCTCGATCTCCACCGCAGGCATGGGAATGTCCACGCCGTCGTACAGGTTCCAGAACTCGGACGGAATCGTGTAGGGGTCGTGCGGGTGGGTCATCGACACCGTCAGGCAGAACGGCTGGTCCGGGTTGTTGCGCACATGGTCGAACAGATACTGGTTGGCCTTGAACAGCACCTCCTCGTCGAAATCGAGCTGGTTCGAGCGCACGCAGGGGCCGGCTTGCAATACCGACGACATGTTGTGGTACCAACTGGCGCGCACGTTGGGCTGGTCCCAGTTCACGGCCCAGCCGTAGTCGGCTGGGTAGATGTCGCTGGTAAGTCGCTGCTCGTAGCCATGGAGCTGGTCAGGGCCGCAGAAATGCATCTTGCCGGACAAGGCAGTGTGGTAACCCAGTGCGCGCAGGCAATGGGCGTAGGTCGGCACATCGGCAGCGAAGTCTGCCGCATTGTCATAGGCGCCGATGCGCGACGGCAGCTGGCCGCTGACCAGGCTGAAGCGAGACGGCGCACACAAAGGGCTGTTGCAGTAGGCCGAGTCGAAAACGACACCATGGCGTGCCAGGCGCGTGAGGTGCGGCATCTGAATCGGCGACGCCGGGTCGTGCAGCGGCAACAGCGGCGCGGCCATCTGGTCGGCCATGATGAAGAGGATGTTGGGGCGGGATGTACTCATGATAAGGACTCGGGTTGGCTTATGGGTGCTCAAACGCAATCGCGCATGATGGAGTTGATCGCAGCCTTTGTAAACCCGGATGCCATGTATGTTTTTGATAAGCTGTGCTTATGTCAAAAACTTTGCCTTCGCTGGAGTTGCTGCGTGTGTTCGAGGCCTGCAGCCGTTGCCAGGGCTTCACTGCGGCGGCGGCCGAGCTGGGTATGACGCAACCTGCAGTGAGTCAGCAGATGCAGCGGTTGGAGCGCGAACTCGGTAATCCGCTATTTGACCGGGTCCATCGCGGCATCCGGCTCACGGCCGCGGGCCAGGCCTTGTTGCCGCCGGTTCAGCAGGCGCTGGAACTGGTCCGCGATGCGGTGGCGATGGTCAGCGTCCGGCCCCAGCGCAGTGCAATGCTGGTGGCCACTGACTTCGCCTTCGCCGCCTATTGGCTGATGCCGCGGCTCGTACGGTTCTATCAGCTGTATCCGGGCATCGACGTGAGCCTGGTCACCAGCAATCGGGCGCTGGACATCCTGGCGGGTGATATCGACCTGGCCATCGTGTTCGGCGATGGCCGACTGCCGGGTGCGCATTCTCAGTTGCTGTTTCGTGAGGAGGTGTTTCCGGTTTGCAGTGCGCGGTTGTTGCAGGAAACTTATGCTGCAGACAGCATAAAACTGCTTCGCACGGCACCACTGCTGCACCTCAAGCCGGCCGTCGGGCAACACTGGTTCGACTGGCCGACGATTTGCGCGCAGGGGCGCTGGCCGCGCCAATCGAGCGTCGGCGGAACAGCGTTTGACAACTACAGCATGGTGTTGGGGGCGGCAATTGCCGGGCAAGGTGTGGCCATTGGCTGGCGCCATCTGGTGGACGATCTGCTCGACACGGCGGTATTGTGCCGTTTGCCACAGGCCTCGCTGATGTCACGTAACGGTTACCACCTGATGACGCCGCAGTACAAACGGCTGACGAAGAGCGCGCGTTGTCTGGTCGACTGGTTACTTTTGGAGCGTCCAGACGAGCAGGGCCACGCGGTAGACTTGTTCCATGGCTGAGTCGACGATCCCCGACGAGCGCGTCCTGGATGTCCTGCGCGCCAGTGCCGTGTTTGGCCGTCTGCAGGAATCCGTGTTGCAGGACCTGCGACGCCTGCTGGTGCTGCATTCTCTGCTGCTCAACCAGGTGTTTGCGCGTGCGATCTACAACCTTATGCGCCGTGCCGCGCAGATCGCCGAGGCTGGCTACCGGTACGCGATGCAGGAAATCGCGACCGGCAAAGCCGCAGAGCAGGAGGCCGGATGACGGCGAAGTCGTTTCCGCTGTCCTTGAGCCAGATCGAGGTTTGGCGGGACCAGCGTGCATGGCCGGGCAGTGCGCATTTGAATCTCGGCGGTTGTGCTTTTCTTGACGGGCCATTTGATCTGCGGCGCCTGCACCAAGCATTGGCGCAACTGGTCCAGGAACACGCGGCCCTGCGGTTGGTGCCGCGCAAGGACGACACACAGGAATTATTGGGACACTACGAGCCGGAACTGCAGGTCATCGATTTTTCTGACCAGGCGCAGCCGCGTGATGCTATGCGCAAATGGTGGCATGACTGGATGCGCCAGCCTTTCGATCTGACCGATGCGCCGCCATGGCGCTTTGCGCTGCTGCGCGCAAGTCACGACTTGCATGGCCTCACGATCCAGTTCCACCATCTGATCATGGACGGCTGGGGAACGACCCAGGTGATGCGGCGCTGGAGCGAGATTTACAACCGCATCGACACGGATGACTCGCTTGCGCCGCAGCCGGATCTGACGTATCTGCGCTTCATCGAGGAGTCACACGCCTACCGGGCGTCCGATGCGTTCACGCGCGATGACGCCTGGTGGCGTGCACAGATTCCAGGCCTGCCGCCACCGCTGCTGCATCGCAAGCGTTCAGCGGTGCGTCAACATGGTCTGGCCCCGGCCCATATGGTGGTGCAAACCATCACGCGGGCCGACTATGACCGCCTGAATCAATACGCGGCCAGCCTGCACATTACGCCGTTCAACTTCTTTCTGGCGGCGATCGCCTTGTATTTCGCGCGTGTCACCGATCAGCAACAGGTCCTGATCGGAGTGCCCAGCCTCAATCGCAGCGGGCGGCGCTACAAGGACACCATGGGCATGTTTGTCGGGGTGCTGGGTATACCGGTGGCAGTGCGGGCCGATATGACGGCAGCGTCGCTGGTGACGGCGGCTGGAACGATGATGCGCGGCGCGCTG
>JBKJRR010000390.1:0-3681 GCA_046594635.1 Burkholderiaceae bacterium | reverse complement strand
CACCGCTCGACCGAGCACGACGTGATCGAGTTCGCGGTACCCCACACACTGGCGTTCACGTTCTTCCCGGCCTGGGTGTCCGACCTGCGCGAGCCATTCGGGCCGATCAAGAGCCGTTTGATCGCACTCAACGTGCACGACGCTGTGCTGCGCCTGGTCGAAGGCAGTTGCGACCTGCTGATCGCCTACCACCACAGTGCCCACCCGTTTCAGTTGGACCCGCAGCGCTTCGAGATGGTCAACCTCGGCCAGGAAGTGATCGCACCGTATTCCAGACCGCAGGCCGATGGCACACCCATGTTCCTTTTGCCCGGCCGTTCGGCAAACCCCCTGCCCTATCTCGGATACGCCCCTGGCGCCTACCTCGGCCAGATGGTCGACCTGATCCTCAAACAATCGCCGGCACCGATCCATTTCGACAGGGTCTACGAGACCGACATGGCCGAAGGCCTCAAGGCCATGGCGGTCGAGGGCCATGGCGTGGCATTTCTGCCCCACAGCGCGGCGAAAAAGGAATTGCGCGCCAGACGCCTGGTCAGCGCGTTGCCGGCCGACATGAACACATTGCAATTGACCATGGAAGTGCGCGCCTACCGAGAGCGACCCATCCCTGTGGAGGGCCATCGCGCCACCGCGGCCAACGGCAAACCGGTGGCCACGAAAGGAAAAGCCAAGGCCGGCAACCATCGCAACAACACCCAGGCCCTGTGGGACTACCTGCTGTCCGCATCCGCCAGTGCCACCTGAATCGACCCAACCTGAGTTCCCGCCATGCCTGTTCCTAAGGCGCGCGACGCGCGCACGACCCTGTCACTGACCCGTGCCGACGACTGGCATCTGCACGTGCGCGATGGCGCGGCTTTGGCCACGGTAGTGCCACACACGGCGGCGCAGTTCGCGCGCGCCATCATCATGCCCAACCTCAAGCCGCCAGTGACCACGGTGGAGCAGGCACTGGCGTATGCCGCGCGTATTCGCGCCGCCGTGCCAGCAGGCATGGACTTCACGCCGCTGATGACCCTGTACCTGACCGATCGGCTCGATCCGGCCGAGATCATCCGCGCCAGCGCCACGCGCGACGGTTCGGCGCTCGCACCGGTGGTCGCGGCCAAGTTGTATCCCGCCGGGGCAACCACCAATAGCGATGCCGGTGTCACCTCCATGCGGCATATCTATCCGGTGCTCGAGGCCATGCAGCGCGAGGGCATGCTCTTGCTGGTGCACGGCGAAGTCACCTCCCCGGACATCGACCTGTTCGATCGGGAGGCGGTGTTTATCGAGGAGCAGTTGATACCCCTGCGGCGCGACTTCCCGGAACTGCGAATCGTCATGGAACACATCACGACGCGTGAAGCAGCGCATTATGTGCGCGATGCCGGAGCGCACACGGCGGCCACCATCACCGCCCATCATCTGCTGTTCAATCGCAATGCCATTTTTACCGGCGGCATCCGGCCACACTACTACTGTCTGCCGGTGCTCAAGCGCGAAACCCACCGGCTGGCGCTGGTCGAGGCCGCGACCAGTGGCAATCCGCGATTTTTCCTGGGCACAGACAGCGCACCACATCCGGCGCATCTGAAGGAACATGCCAGCGGCTGCGCCGGTTGTTATACCGCACACGCCGCGCTGGAGATGTATGCCCAGGCTTTCGACGCAGCCGATGCGCTGGACAAGCTCGAAGGTTTTGCCAGCTTCTTTGGCGCCGACTTCTACGGTTTGCCGCGCAACACCGGTAGTTGCACCTTGCAGCGTTTGGACTGGCAGAGCCCGACCCACTTCCCGTTCGGCGCCGCCGAACTCAAACCGCTACTCGGTGGCGAGACGCTGGCGTGGAAACTGATGCCGGCGTGATGCGCCCGATGATGGCCGACGCGGCGCCGCCGGCGGGCGGCGACTCTGCGTCATGGACGGACATCGCATGGCATCACCCCTGGCTGGCGCCATACCGCGACCCCGGACAGCAGGTGGCGCAGGCCTGTGCCTCGCGCACCCCGCTGTGGCAGGCACTGAACCAGTACGCGTCGGCACCGGTGCAGTTCGTGCCGCAGTCCGACCTGCCCGCCGGCGCTGCCTATGAAGCGTTCATCGCACAGACCGGCCAATGCCCCACCCGCGAAGGCCAACATGACTTCTTCAATGGCTTGTGCTGGAGCCACTTCCCTGCCACCAAGCGGCGGCTGAACCAGTTGCAGTCGGCCCACATTGCGGCAGACGGCGTGCGCCCGGTACGCGGACCGGTACGCGATGCGCTGACCGTATTCGACGAAAACGCCGCATTCATCAACGCCCCCGATGCCTTGTGGGAAGCCTTGCAGGCCAAGCAGTGGCAGGACCTGTTCGGATGCCTGCGTCCTTTGTGGGCCCAGTCCCGGCTGGTGCTTTTCGGCCACGCGCTGCTCGAAAAGCTGACGCAGCCACGCAAGCCCATGACGGCACATGTATACCGGCTCGCCACGGACGCACGGTCCATTTCGGAGATCGATGCCTGGGTGGCGCAGGACCTGCGCAGTGAGCACCTGGCGACAAAACCGTTTGCCCATCTGCCGGTGCTCGGTGTGCCAAGCTGGTGGCCAGACAATGTCCAAGCCGGTTTTTACCAGGATGCGAGCGTTTTCCGGCCGCCTCGGCACCCAGGGGCCAAAAACCCAATAACCGCAGGCCGGGAGGGCATACGCGCGTCAAGCGCTTGATTTCGGCGCCTTTGCCCCTACTATCCTTGTCACCGGTCAATAGACCACACCTTGAACGTTTCCATGAAGAGAATCCTGCTGTTTGTCATGACCAACCTGGCCGTTGTGGTCGTGCTGGGCATTGTTGCCAACGTGTTGGGCCTGAACCGTTTCCTGACCGCCAACGGTCTGGACCTGGGTGCATTGCTCGGCTTCGCGCTGCTCATGGGTTTTGGCGGCGCCATCATCTCGCTGTTGATCAGCAAGCCGGTCGCTAAGTGGAGCGCAGGCGTGCGGGTGATCGACCAGCCACAAAATGCCGATGAAGCCTGGATCGTGCAGACAGTGCAGAAGTTCGCCACCAGCGCCGGCATCGGCATGCCCGAGGTCGGCATCTTCGAAGGCGCGCCCAATGCCTTTGCCACCGGCGCATTCAAGAACTCCGCACTGGTGGCGGTGTCCACCGGCCTCCTGCAGGGCATGACTCGCGAAGAGGTCGAGGCGGTGATCGGCCACGAGGTCGCCCATATTTCCAATGGCGACATGGTCACGATGACGCTGATCCAGGGGGTCATGAACACCTTCGTGGTGTTCCTGAGCCGGGTCGTCGGATATGCCGTCGACAGCTTCCTGAACAAGGGCAACGACCGCCAGTCCGGCCCCGGCATCGGTTACTGGGTCACCACCATCGCGCTGGACATCGTGCTCGGATTCGTCGCCGCCATGATCGTGGCCTGGTTCTCGCGCCACCGTGAATTCCGGGCTGACGCCGGCGCAGCCCAACTGATGGGACGGCGCCAGCCGATGATCAACGCCCTGGCCCGCCTGGGTGGCATGACGCCGGGCGAACTGCCCAAGAGCGTCGCCGCCATGGGCATTGCCGGCGGCATCGGCACGGAACTCGCGCTGACGCGAGAACCAGGCCACGATGATGGCGGCGACAAATCCGAGCACGATGTCGAGCACGATGGTGGTGACCCAGTAACCGATGCCGGGGCCGGACTGGCGG
>JBKJRR010000383.1:0-7521 GCA_046594635.1 Burkholderiaceae bacterium | reverse complement strand
TTTTCACCAGCGAATGGAAAGGCGACGTGCTGTACGGCCGCAACGATGCCGTCAATGGCCACTACATCCTGGGCTACGCGGTGGAGCCGCATCTGGCCGACGAAACACACCAGCGTGCACCGCAGCAGGTTTTGTTGTGGCATGCCAACTACCACCCTGACGGTGGCCAGCTGTTCTTTCCACAGCAGCAAGAGCCATTTCTGGTACCACTGGCCCTGCCCGGCGACGACATCATGCCTGACAAGTTCGTATGTTTTCGTTTCGACGGTACGCAAGGCCTGTACATCCATCCCAACGTCTGGCACGAAGGCGTGTTCGCCACCTCCGGCAAGCAGACGTTCTTCGACAAGCAAGGCGCCGTGCATGCACGGGTATCGGTGGATTTCGCACGAGAGTTCAGCTGTCTGCTGGCGGCCCAGATCCAGGCGCCTGCGGCCACCGCCTGATACGCTGCGCCCAGGCCCGCTCTGATTGGCCGGCTTTTCAGCTGCGCCGCAGGACTGGCGCTGCGACACTTGTCGCTCTAAGCTCGAGGCCGATTCAGAGTGTCGTTGCGTGACGACCGCCATCGACCCATCTTCAGGAGGAAAACACCGTGCGTACACAGGTTGCCATCATCGGCGCAGGCCCGTCCGGCCTTTTGCTCGGCCAGTTGCTCTACAAGGCCGGCATCGATGCCATCATCATCGAGCGCCAGAGCCCGGACTACGTGCTCGGACGCATCCGCGCGGGCGTGCTCGAGCAGGTCAGCGTAGATCTGCTCGACGAGGCCGGTGTCGGCTCGCGCATGTTTGCCGAAGGACTGGTGCACGGGGGCTTCGAGATGCTGTTCAAGGGCACACGCCACCGCATCGACATGCAGCAACTCACTGGCGGCAAGACGGTGATGGTCTACGGCCAGACCGAGGTCACGCGCGATCTGATGCAGGCGCGAAGCGAAGCCGGTCTGACCACGGTCTACAGCGCGTCCAACGTCAGCGTGCACGATTTCGATGGCAGCGCCCCTGTGGTTCGCTTTGAGACCGACGGGCCGCAGGGCAGCAAGCTGACGCACGAACTGCAATGCGACTTCATCGCCGGCTGCGACGGCTTTCACGGCGTATGCCGTGCCAGCGTGCCGGAGCAGGCCATTACCCGCTACGAAAAGGTCTACCCGTTTGGCTGGCTGGGCATCCTGGCCGATGTGCCGCCGGTGTCGCACGAACTGATCTACGCCAATACCGAACGCGGCTTTGCGTTGTGCTCGATGCGCAGCGAATCGCGCAGCCGCTATTACGTGCAATGCAACCTGAACGACAAGGTCGAGCAGTGGACTGACGACGCGTTCTGGGACGAGCTGCGCAAGCGGCTCGACCCCGAGGCCTGCGCTCGTCTGGTTACCGGACCATCGATCGAAAAGAGCATCGCGCCGCTGCGCAGCTTTGTCGCAGAACCGATGCGTTTCGGCCGTTTATTCCTGGCCGGTGATGCGGCCCACATCGTGCCGCCGACCGGCGCCAAGGGACTGAACCTGGCGGCGTCCGACGTAAAGTACCTGTCAACCGCACTGATCGAGTTCTACCGTGAGAAAAGCGACGCCGGAATCGACAGCTATTCCGAGCGTTGCCTGCGCCGGGTATGGAAGGCCGAGCGCTTCTCATGGTGGTTCACGTCGCTGATGCACCACTTCCCCGACACCGCCGGATTCGGCCAGAAAGTGCAGGAGGCCGAACTGGACTACCTGATCCACTCGCAGGCTGCATCGTTGTCGCTGGCGGAAAACTATGTGGGGCTGCCACTGGATTTCGGCGACCCCCTGGCCATGCAGTAAATTGCAGGGCACCATGACACAGCCCAAACCCCCTGCCCCTTACAAGCCGCTGCGCGGCGTGCGCGTGCTGAGCCTGGCGCTCAATCTGCCGGGACCAGCCGCGTTGATGCGCCTGCAGGCGCTCGGCGCGTTGTGCAAAAAGGTGGAGCCGCCAACCGGTGACCCGATGGACCTTTACAGCCGCGAGGCCTACGACACGCTGCATCAGGGAGTCAAAGTGATTCGCGCCGACCTGCGCAGCGAAGTAGGCCAGAAAGCGGTGCACAAACTGCTCTCACGCACGGACGTGTTGCTGACCTCATTTCGCCCCTCTGCGCTGCGCAAGCTGGGCATGGACTGGGCCACGTTACGCAAGAGTTATCCCGGGCTAAGCCAGGTTGACATTGTCGGTGCGCTGGGTGCGCGCGCCGAGGAACCTGGCCACGACCTGACCTACATGGCCGAACACGGTTTGGTCCAGGGGCTGGACCTGCCAAGCAGCCTGTTCGCCGACATGGGAGGCTCGCTGATGGCGGTCGAAGCGGTCATGGGCGCCGTGCTGCAACAGCGGGTCAAGGGCCGGGGCGTGCATCTGCCAGTGGCCCTGAGCGGCGCGGCGGCCTACCTGGGTCTGCCGCACCAATGGCAGATGACCACCACCGGCGGCGCCGTCGGAGGCGGACATGCGGGTTACCGGGTTTATGCCTGCAAGGACGGCCGCGTGGCCATGGCAGCGCTGGAGCCCCATTTTGCAAAGGCCTTGTGCCATGCGTCGGGCATCGAGAACGTTGACAGGCACACAATGATGACGGCCGCGACACATGAGGCGATCGCGCGCTTTTTAATCGGGCAGACACGGCGCGAACTCGATGTGTTGGCGGTGACGCGGGATATTCCGATGCTCACGCTGGGTCATTGAAAGGACTACTACGTGATAGATGGACTCATCGCCGGCAAGCTCGTCGGCCAGGCGGAGATGCGGGAGGGCAAGAACGCAAGTAAATTTGTGGTGGCAAAGGTCAGGGCGACGACCGGCGACGGCGACGCGATTGTCGTCAACGTCATCGCCTTCGCGCCTGAGGCCTGTGCTGCACTCATGGCGCTCGACGACGGTCACCCGGTTTCGCTGGTCGGGAGCTTGACGCCCAAGGTCTGGTCCGACAAGCAAGGCAACACAAGACCTGCCTTGGACATGATTGCGTCAAACGTATTGACCGCGTATTCGGTCGGACGCAAGCATGGTGCCGCCGGCGAGCTTGACAACTTGTAGGCCCATCGCCCGGCCATGGGACAAAAAGCCGGTGTTCTCGAAAAGCGGCGTAGCCAAAAATGGACCGCTGCGATCGATTTGTAGCCGGCGATCCCAAGCACGACAGACTCCCAGGTGCGATTCAAAGAGCTGGGCCAGTGGAAATGGCAGGAGTCCTGCGCGGTATGCGCAGGCGCAAATTGCAAGCGGCTTGACCGCCAGCAGGAAAGTCCCTTGCGGGCATCGACGATTGTGGTGCCGGACATCGGCTGCGTTTTGCGCCGTGTGCACTATTGCGGTCGGCAGAAATGCTGCAGCTGCAGCCGTTCACGGACAGACTGCCTGCGACCAGGCGCGACCCATCAGCGAGTGGTCATGCAACACCCGGAAGTTGAACGCCTGCCCAGGCCTGAGCGGGCGATTGCCAACGCGATGCCCTAAACTCACCCCCCATGCGCTTGGCACATTTCATCCAATTGAACTTGGAGCCCATCATTGACGAATGGGTGCTGTTCGCCGCAACGCGCGTGCCGGCTGCCGCCTCCATGGACGAGTACGACTTGCGGGACCATGCTCTCCAAATACTGGGTGAAATCGTCAAGAACATGGGCCTGGACGAGTCGGTTGCTCAGCAGAAAGACAAATCGCAGGGCGTAGGGCAAGCGCCAGAGGCTGGTATGGCAGCGCCACGCGCCCATGCCCTGCAAAGGGCACGAAAAGGATTCCAGGTTACCCAGATGGTTGCCGAGTTTCGAGCACTTCGAGCGACGGTGCTTCGGCTCTGGGCCGGGTCAAACCACGAAGTCACAGCGAGCGACATCAACGATGTGACCCGTTTCAACGAAGCGGTCGACCAGGCGCTCGCCGAATCCCTGCTTCACTTCGTGACCGAAGTCGAAAGAGCCAATCATCTCTTCATGGCAGTGCTTGGTCACGATATTCGAGGTCCACTCTCGGCAATCATCCTCGGTACCCACGCCGAGCTTAAACGGCGGCCTGAAAGCTCCCGGTGGGCTGGTCCTGTCCTTCGAAGCGCAGCCCAAATCAAAGCGCTGACCAACGACCTTCTTGAATTTACCCGCAGGCGCCTGGGCATCCCTTTGCCACTGGCAACGACGGCAATGGACCTGGAAGTATTTGCTCGAGAAGTGCTTGAAGAGGTCGCCGAGACCAGCCGCAAACGTCAGGTGAACCTGGAGGTCGTCGGTGACGCCAGAGGGAGCTGGGACCCGAGTCGCCTTCACCAAGTCATCTCGAATCTGGTCTTTAACGCACTGAAGTATGGCGACCCCGTAAGTCCCATCACAGTTTCCATCAATGGTGAAGACACTCAGTTGGTCCGAATTTGCATCCACAATTTTGGCAATCCCATCTCGTCAGAACAACTGCCGATGGTGTTCGACTCGCTCGTGCGAGGAACGACGTCACAGGAGTCCGAAGACCAACCGGGCGGGGCGAACCTGGGGCTAGGTCTGCACATCACGCGCGAAATCGTTGCTGCTCACGGTGGAAAAATCGAGGCGACGTCGGCGCGGGATGTCGGTACCAGGTTCGACATCACTTTGCCACGCAAAGCAGAGTCGCACACGCTTGTGCCGCTAAAGTAATACCTCACGTTTCCGCGCGTAACCGCTGACGAGGTGAATATCGTGCGCTTATTCACCTGCCGATATCGTCGGAGCGGCGCCATGAATGCAGCTGACATCGGTGCGCGCCACTGCCACAAAGCTTGCAACATTAGCTGGGCCAGCGGCTGATTTGCGCGTCACACAGGACTTCGATGCTCTTCAGAGCTGTGGTCTGAAAGTCCAGTATCCGCTTATCGCCCAAAGGTGAATACCCGCGGCTGACTACAAATTCGCCGTCCGCATTGTCGGGTCCGGCGGGACCGATGCGCAACAAAACAAGGAAGTCCTCGGTCTTGACAAGATAAATCTGTTGGCGCTCGCGTCCCCAGTAAAGGCGCGCGAGCCCGCTTGCCAGGACTTCACAGTTTTGGGGAACGGTTCCTTTGGGCAGGCCGTGAACCTCCAAAAGGTCACCTTTTGCGGCACCACGGTCGATGACGAGGCCCGCGGGGAACAATGTAGTCAAAGTACTGCGCATATCCATTTTGCGTTCCCTCTTAGAGAGCGATACACAAAGATACAGAATTCGGACAATTCGTTCTGTGCGGTAACGAACACAGTACAAAAGGAGGCTGATTTGTCAACTGGAAACTGGGAATGAGGACGAGGCAGTCGCATCGCTTCATGGTCCTGGGCGCTTGTGCGCCGTGCGGCTTCTCTCATGTGCTTTTTCGGGTATCTCAATCGACGAAACAGGCTTCCTGACTCCGCGCCTGCGGCGCCGCTAAGATGCTGCCAATGGGAATCCGTGCCACAACGCGTGTCAAGCTTGCCCGATCCCTGGATCCGAACCCGCGACAGATGAAAGCACCCACCATGTCCGACTGGTATTCCATCTCCAATGCCGACGCCATCCCCACACCGACCGTGCTGGTGTATCCCGATCGCGTCGCGCAGAACCTGCAGCGCATGATTGCGATGGCCGGCGATGTGGCGCGGCTGCGTCCCCATGTGAAGACGCACAAGCTGCCGCAGATCATCGCGCTCAAGCGCCAGGCCGGCATCCACAAGTTCAAGGTCTCGACCATTGCCGAGGCCGAGATGACAGCCAGCGCCGGTGGCGAAGACATCCTGCTGGCCTACCAGCCGGTTGGCCCGAACATCCTGCGTCTGGTGGCGCTGATGCGGCGCTTTCCTGACACGCGGTTCGCCGCGCTGGTCGACGATCCGGCCAACCTCACGGCCATCAGCCAGGTGGCGGTGGCCGAGGGCGTCTCGATCACGCTGTATCTGGACCTGAACGTGGGCATGAACCGCACCGGCATCATCCCTGACGCAGCGGCGGCCGACTTGTACCGCGCCATGTGCGCCACGACCGGCATTGACATCGGTGGACTGCATGCCTACGACGGTCACCTGCGCCATGCCGACACCGCAGCTCTCGCAGGCTTGGTCGATGATGCTTTTGCTCCGGTCTGGAGGTTGCGCGAAAAGATGCTGGCCGAGAAACTGCCGGTACCCAAGCTGATCGCCAGCGGCACCCCGACTTTTGCGCTGCTGGCGCAACACCCGGATGTGGAGGTTGGCGCCGGTACCACCGTGTTGTGGGACTTCGGCCAGGACGGTATCTGTCCCGATCACCACTTCCTCAATGGCGCCATGCTGATGTGCCGCGTGATCAGCAAACCCACACCCGGGCGGTTGTGCCTGGATTTGGGCCACAAGGCAGTAGCGGCGGAAATGCCGCAGCCGCGGGTAAGGCTGATGGGCCTGGAAGACGCGGAACTGGTGTCGCAGAGCGAGGAACATCTGGTGGTGCAGATGCCCAGAGCCGATCAGTACCAGGTGGGCGATGTGCTCTATGGCATCCCGCGTCATATCTGTCCGACCATGGCGCTGCACAGCGATGTATGGGCGGTGCATGAGGGTGTTGCCGACGAGAGCTGGCCGGTGGTGGCGCGTAGCCGCAAACTCACAATCTGAGGCACTGGGCGTGCCAGCACGCCAGGCTGCGCGAGCCGCGACAATCGGTTCATGATCGCGTCCCAACATCCACTCGCCGGCATTCAGGTCGTCGAGTTCTGCCATGTGGCCGCCGGCCCGTTCTGTGCCATGTTGCTGGCCGACTTCGGCGCCGTGGTCACCAAGGTCGAGCCACCCGAAGGTGACTCGCTGCGTCAGTGGCCACCATTGACCGACGGCTACAGCGAAAACTTCGCGTCGCTCAATCGTGGCAAGCGGTCGTTGGTGCTCAACCTCAAGGATCCGTCCGACCGTGATCGCGCCCGCGAACTGGTACTGGCAGCCGATGTGCTGGTGGAGAACAACCGCCCCGGCGTGATGCAGCGCCTGGGCTTGGGCTGGGACTGGTTCGGTCCGCGCAAGCCCGCCCTGGTTTATTGCTCGATTTCGGCCTATGGCCAAAGCGGTCCGCGTGCCACCGAAGGCGGCTTCGACGTGACGCTGCAGGCGATGTCGGGTGTCATGAGTGTCACCGGGGAGGCGGGTGGCGCGCCGGTCAAGTGCGGTGTGCCGATTGCCGACTTCACCGCCGGCCTGTATGGCGCATTCACGATTGCCTCGTTGCTGGCACGGGTGCGCGCCGGCGGGCTGGGTGGCCAGATCGACATTCCGATGTTCAGCACCACGCTGGCAGTAGGCGCCTTGCAGACCAGCGAATTTTTCGGGACCGGCAAAGACCCGGTCAAGCGGGGCTCGGCGCATCCGCGCAATGCACCTTACCAGGCCTTTCGCGCGCGCGATGACTGGTTTGTCATTGCAGCGGGCAACAACCGGCTCTGGGCCTCGGTATGCAAGGTGGCAAATACCCCTGCACTGCTCGATGACGCCCGTTTTCAGACACCGTCGCTGCGTGCCCGCAACCAGGTCGCGCTGAAGGATTTGCTGGAAGAACA
>JBKJRR010000143.1:0-11183 GCA_046594635.1 Burkholderiaceae bacterium | reverse complement strand
GCCGTGATCAGCTACACCAAGAACAACTGGTCTAACAAGACCGGACAGCTGGTTCAGCCCTCCGAAGTGCTGGCGCAGCGCGCAATCAAATAATTTTGCGGGACAGATCTTTAGCTCTGTCCCCAACTGAATAGAAATTTTGCGGGACAGGCCATCAGCTCTGTCCCCAACTGAATAGAAATTTTGCGGGACAGACCTTCAACTCTGTCCCCAACTGGATAGAAATAGACAGGAAATCAAGATGAGCGCCGTACTCGAGCATCCCGATCCCCACCACGACCATGCTCACGACGAGCACCATGGCGCGCCCACGGGTTGGCGCCGGTGGGTCTACGCGACCAACCACAAGGACATCGGCACGCTGTACCTGCTGTTCTCTTTCTTCATGCTGATGTTCGGCGGCGCGCTCGCCATGTTGATCCGGCTGGAGCTGTTCCAGCCCGGCCTGCAGATTGTGAACCCCGACCTGTTCAACCAGCTCACCACTATGCACGGGCTGATCATGGTGTTCGGCGCCATCATGCCGGCCTTCGTGGGCTTCGCCAACTGGATGATCCCGCTGCAGATCGGCGCACCGGACATGGCATTCGCGCGAATGAACAATTTCAGTTTCTGGCTGCTCATCCCGGCCGGCCTGATGCTGGTGGGCTCGTTCTTCATGCCTGGCGGGGCGCCTGCAGCAGGTTGGACGTTGTACGCACCGCTGACGCTGCAGATGGGCCCGTCGATGGACGCGGGCATCTTTGCCATGCACATCCTGGGCGCCTCCTCGATCATGGGATCGATCAACATCATCGTCACCATCCTGAACATGCGCGCTCCCGGCATGACGCTGATGAAGATGCCGATGTTCGCCTGGACCTGGCTGATCACCGCCTACCTGCTGATCGCGGTGATGCCGGTGCTGGCCGGCGCCATCACGATGACGCTGACCGACCGCCACTTCGGTACGGTATTTTTCAACCCCGCCGGCGGCGGCGACCCGGTCATGTACCAGCATATCTTCTGGTTCTTCGGCCACCCCGAGGTCTACATCATGATCTTGCCGGCCTTCGGCATCATCAGCCAGGTGGTACCAGCGTTTGCGCGCAAGCGCCTGTTCGGCTACACCTCGATGGTGTATGCAACATCCAGCATTGCCATCCTGAGCTTTGTCGTGTGGGCGCACCACATGTTCACCACCGGCATGCCGGTGACAGGACAGCTGTTCTTCATGTACGCCACGATGCTGATCGCGGTGCCCACGGCGGTCAAGATCTTCAACTGGATCGCCACCATGTGGCAGGGGTCGATGACCTTCGAGACGCCGATGTTGTTTGCGGTCGGTTTCATATTCGTGTTCACGATGGGAGGCTTCACCGGCCTGATCCTGGCCATGGCGCCGATCGACATCCAGCTGCAGGACACCTATTACGTGGTGGCGCATTTTCACTACGTACTGGTGGCCGGTTCGTTATACGCCATGTTCTCCGGTGTCTATTACTGGCTTCCCAAGTGGACCGGTGTCATGTATGTCGAAAGCCGTGGCAAGATCCACTTCTGGTGGTCATTGATCGCCTTCAACGTCACCTTCTTCCCGATGCACTTCCTGGGGCTGGCTGGCATGCCGCGTCGTTATGCCGACTACCCGATGCAGTTTGCGGACTTCAACGCGCTTGCATCGGTGGGAGCCTTTGCTTTCGGCATCGCCCAGGTCTACTTCTTCCTGTTCATCGTGTTGCCTTGCATGATGGGCAAGGGTGAGAAGGCCGCCCAGAAGCCCTGGGAGGGCGCGGAAGGCCTGGAATGGGAAATTCCGTCGCCGGCCCCTTTCCATACTTTCGAAAACCCGCCCAAGCTCGACGCTACCGCCACGCGCGTGATCGGCTGAAGCACACGCCAACGCAACATACAGTGATGACGCCCGAGCAGAAGAGATCCAATTTTCGGCTGGCCATGGTGCTGGTGTCGATCGCAGGTGTGTTCATGCTCGGCATCTTCGTGAAGATGACCTTTCTGGGCGGCTGAAGAACATGCTGCGCGCGCGTTACCAGAATCTGACCATGGCCCGCAAACTGGTGGTGGTTGCCATCGGCATGCTGGCCTTCGGTTATGCACTCGGGCCGCTGTACAACGCGATCTGCGAGGTGACTGGCATCAATGTGCTGGCGCTGGGTGACCGCAACATTCCGGGGGCGACCTCGCAGGTACGGGCCAATACCCAGATCGACACCAGCCGCACCATTACGGTGGAGTTCGACGCCAATGCGCGAGGTCCTTGGACCTTCAAGCCGGAGCTGCGTTCGGTGCAAGTGCATCCGGGCGAACTGGCGACCGTGGTCTACGAGTTCCAGAACACCCAGAGCCGGCGCATGGCGGCGCAGGCCATACCCAGCTATGCACCCCGTCAGGCGGGTCCACATTTCAACAAGCTCGAGTGTTTCTGCTTCACCCAGTACACGCTCGACCCGGGCGAGAAGAAGTCTTGGCCGGTGGCGTTCATCATCGATCCCAAGTTATCCAAAGACGTCACGACGATCACCTTGTCCTACACGTTTTTTGAGGTGGGTGGTTCGGTACCTGCGGCGCCTGGCTCAACCGCCGCGCTGGTAGCGCCTTTGGCGCAGGCGGGTTCTTGATGGGCAAGCCGAAAAGCGCTGAATCAGCTGCGTCCGGCGGGTCGTCATGGACGATGGTGAAGACTGTGGCCTGGGCATTTTTTGGTGTGCGCAAGCGCAACGACCATGAACAAGCCGCGCGGGTCAGCCCGCTGCATGTGATGGTCGCGGGTTTCATCGGCGTAATCCTGCTGGTGGGGGCGCTGATTGCGCTGGTGAATTGGGTTGCGGCCTGAGGCCGACAGCTGTGGAATTGGTGAGAAGAGTTAGCAGAAATCTGAATTGAGAGCCTGGAGCAGAAATGAGTTCTACATCCCATAGCAGCGCACCGTACTATTTTGTGCCCGGTCCGTCCAGTCATCCGGTAATGGCAGCGATCGGTCTATTGTTCGTGTTCTTTGGCGCTGGCCAATGGATCAACGGGGCCAGCTGGGCCGAATACCTGTTGTATTTCGGTCTCCTGTGGTTCTTCGTCGTGTTGTTCCGCTGGTTCCGCGAAGCGGTCTCGGAAAGCGAAGGCGGCTCCTATGGCCGGAAGGTTGACCTTTCATTCCGCTGGAGCATGAGCTGGTTCATCTTCTCTGAGGTCATGTTCTTCGGCGCTTTCTTCACGGCGTTGTGGTGGGCACGGGTGCATTCGCTGCCTGAGCTGGGCAATCTTGAAAACTCATTGCTGTGGCCCGATTTCAAGGCTGTGTGGCCCAGCGTGGCGGCGGGAGCGACAGCATCGCCGGCTGGTACCGTCGAGCCGTTCCAGACCATGGGACCGTTCTGGCTGCCGACCATCAATACTGCGTTGCTGCTGAGCTCCGGCGTGACCCTGACGATCGCCCACCACGCGCTGCAGGTTGGTAACCGGGGCCGTACGATCGCGTTCATGTGGATCACCGTGTTGCTGGGCATCACCTTCCTGGGCGTGCAGGGTTACGAGTATGCGCATGCCTACAGCGATTTGAACCTCAAGCTCTCGTCCGGCGCCTTTGGTTCGACCTTCTTCATGTTGACCGGTTTTCACGGGTTCCACGTGTTTGTAGGCATGTTGATGCTGTTGTTCGTCACGTTGCGTCTGCAAAATGGCCATTTCACGGCCGAGCGGCATTTTGGATTTGAAGGCGCAGCCTGGTATTGGCACTTCGTCGACGTGGTCTGGCTTGGCCTTTACATCCTGGTCTACTGGCTCTGATCATTGCCGGCCGGCCCCTTGCCGGCATCCGTCACGGAACCGATGCATTCATCGGCCGGCGGGAATTCCCGTAGGTTGGATATAACCCAGCTTCCACGCGATCAGCACGCAGATGAACAGCAAGATGGAAAAGCCTACGCGCAAGGCCAAGGCGCGGGCCATGCGCCGGCTTTTGGTCAATCCATCGCCGCCGCCGCTGCGCAACATGAAGTAAAGGGCAGCGCCCAGGCTGCCAATGATGGCCACGAATGCGAGGATGACAAGGTACATCATGGTTGGGGATTATCCCGCGCGCTTCAATTCCCTGAACGCCCGGTTCTGGTTGGTGGCTTTGGCGGCACTGATTGCCGCGGGAGGCACGTTGCGTCTGGGCTTCTGGCAGCTTTCCCGCGCCGAGCAGAAGCAGGCGCTGCAGGCCAGCATCGACACGCAATCTGCTTTGCCCCCAGTGCAGCAGGCTGCACTGGCGGATGCAGCGGCCGATGCCAGGGTTGGCTTGCTCCACCGGCGCGTGCAGTTGCAAGGGCGCTGGCTGGCCGGCCACACAGTTTTCCTGGACAACCGGCAAATCGCGGGCAAGCCCGGTTTTTACGTACTCACGCCACTGCAACTGAAACCCTCAGGCCTGACGGTGGTGATTCAGCGCGGCTGGGTGCAGCGCAATTTCAGCAATCGCGGCGCCTTGCCGCCGTTGGACACCCCCGAAGGCGATGTGTCGGTCCAAGGGCGAATCGCCCCAGCGCCGGGAAAGCTATACGAGTTCGATGGCACGCAGGATGGCAGGATCCGGCAAAATCTGGACTTGGCGCGGTTTGGTGCGGAACTGGGTGTACCACTGGCCACCTTCACCGTATTGCAATCGGACCTGTTGGACGATGGCCTGGTGCGAGACTGGCCTGCCATTGATTCTGGCGTGGGCAAACACCTCGGCTACGCATTTCAGTGGTTTGCGCTTGGTGCGCTGATCATCTGCCTCTACCTCTGGTTCCAAGTCGTCCGACGCTTTTTTCTGCCCCGCTGAACGCATCTATCCGTGAACAAAGACCAACCCCTGGACCTGACCGTGCATGCGCTGCCCTCACTTGACAGCGGGGATGCCGTCACCCAGCGCACGCGTGTCGGGCGCTGGAAGATGCTGCTGGTTTTTCTGATCTGCGCCGCGCCGGTCGCCGCATCCTATTTTGTTTATTACGTGGTTCGACCCGATGCGCGCTCGGTATTCGGAACCCTGATTGATCCGCAGCGCCCCTTGCCCGATGTCGTGGCTGTAGCGCCCGATGGTCGGCAGCAGAACCTGCAGGACTTGAAAGGGCAATGGCTGCTGGTCACGGTGTCGGGTGGCGCCTGTGAACCGATCTGCCAGGAGAATCTTTATCTGCAGCGCCAGTTGCGCGAGAGCCTTGGCAAGGAAAAGGACCGGCTCGACCGGGTCTGGCTGATCAACGACGATGTGACGCTGGCGCCCGAACTGATGCCGGCGCTCAACGATGCCGTGGTGCTGCGCGTGCCCAAGGCCGAGCTGGCCGCCTGGCTGGCGCCGGATAAATCGCACGGTCTGACCGAGCACCTGTATCTGGTCGACCCGTTAGGTAACTGGATGATGCGGTTTCCTGCCAGGCTGAATCTCGAGGGCGCGGCCAAGGCAAAGCGCGACATCGGGCGTGTATTGCGCGCAAGTTCGTCGTGGGATCAGGCAGGACGCTGAGATGGGCTGGGGCACCTTGTTTCACTGGCGAGGGCGTGACTGATGGCTGCTGCGTCCGTTGATCTGTCGCCGCTACTGCAAGTCTTGCTGGCGGGCGCTTTGCTCGCGGGTGTCGCGCTGCTCGGGTTATGGCTGCGCAACCGGCACGGTTCGCGCCAGCACTGGCTGCGCGCTGCCACGGTTCTGACCTTGTTCCTGACGTTTGACCTGGTGCTCTTCGGCGCTTTCACGCGCTTGTCCGACTCCGGCCTGGGTTGTCCCGACTGGCCGGGTTGTTATGGCAGTGCCAGTCCGGTCGGTGCCAAGGCCGAAATCAGTGCGGCGCAGGACGCCATGCCTGGTGGCCCGGTCACCCATGCCAAGGCCTGGGTCGAGATGGTGCATCGGTATATGGCAACTGGTGTGGGTGCGCTGATCCTGATTCTCACGGTAGCCAGCTGGCGCATGCGCCGGCGTGCTGGACCGGGGGAACCCACACCCAATCCATGGTGGCCGACGCTTACGCTGGTATGGGTCTGTATCCAGGGGGCGTTTGGCGCGCTGACTGTAACGATGAAGCTGTTTCCAGCCATCGTCACCATGCACCTGCTCGGGGGCATGTTGCTGCTGGTGCTGCTCACAGTGCAGGCAGCGAGTCAGGCGCGAACGCTGGATCTTCACGCGGCTCCAATGGAGTCGACCGATCGGCTCACGCGGTTGTGCCTGACGGTAGCAGCCGTGTTGCTGGCGATTCAGCTCACATTGGGCGGCTGGGTCAGCACGAATTACGCGGTGCTTGCCTGCACCGATTTCCCAACCTGCCAGGGCAGTTGGTGGCCCGATATGGCCTTCGCGCAAGGTTTCCAGATCTGGCGTGAACTGGGCATGACGGCCGAAGGTGCCCATGTGTCCTTCGCAGCGTTGACCGCGATTCACTATGTGCATCGCCTGATGGCCTATGGCGTGTTGCTGGTGCTGGCCGTGCTGGCCTGGCGCCTCGGACGCACACCTCGCCTGCGTCCGGTTGCGCGCTCGATGGGCGTATTGACGGTGCTGCAGTTGGTCACCGGGCTGAGCAATGTCGTGTTCGACTGGCCGCTGATGGCCGCATTGCTGCACACCGGGGGCGCGGCCGCGCTGGTCGTCACCCTGAGCTGGGCTTATTGTTTGTGTCGTGCCGATGAAGGGCTGGTGCGCCGCAACCAGCCGACGCCAAGTCGGCGACCGACGATATCCGTGCTCAATGACACAGCGAACAGCGCCCGAATGACCCGATGACCACCGATTCCTCCGCATCCAGCAATTCGCCGGCCGTGCCCGGGAAGCTGCCGATCGTGCGCCAGTTCATGGCCCTGACCAAACCCAGGGTCATCCAGCTGATCGTGTTCTGCGCGCTGATCGGCATGGTGCTGGCCGTGCCGGGTGTGCCTTCGTGGCCAGAGGTCCGGCTTGCAGCCATAGCCTGTTTGGGTATCTGGCTGGTGGCAGCTGCGGCCGCTGCGTTCAATTGCATCGTCGAGCAAAGCATCGACGCCAAGATGAAACGCACGGCTTGGCGCCCCACCGCTTCGGGTGAACTGAGCAACACCCAGACCTTGCTGTTTTCCGCCATCCTGTGTGCGGCGGGATCGGCGGTCCTGTATCTGTGGGTCAATGCGCTGACGATGTGGCTGACCTTCGCCACCTTTGTCGGTTATGCCATGGTCTACACGGTGATCCTCAAGCCGCTGACGCCGCAAAACATCGTGATTGGTGGTGCCTCGGGTGCCATGCCGCCGGTACTGGGCTGGGCTGCGATGACCGGCGATGTCGGTCCACAGGCCTTGATCCTGTTTTTGATCATTTTCCTGTGGACGCCGCCGCATTTCTGGGCCCTGGCCCTGTACCGGGTCGAAGATTACCGCAAGGCCGGCTTGCCGATGTTGCCGGTAACCCATGGCAGCGAGTTCACGCGGCTGCAAATTCTGTTGTACACCGGTGTGTTGTTTGCTGCCTGCCTGTTGCCCTTCGTCTATGGGATGAGCTCATGGATCTACCTGGGTGCGGCCGTGATCCTGAGTATCGGCTTTTGTCTGTATGCCTACTGGTTGTGGCGTGACTATTCCGATGCGCTGGCGCGCCGTACCTTCCGTTTTTCGCTCTACCACCTGAGCCTGCTGTTTGCTGCTTTGCTGGTGGATCACTATGTTTACCTCTGAGTTGGATACCGCAGGCGCCATGAATAAAAGACAGTTCCTGCGGCGGGTGTCGATGTCTGCCGCAATAGCCGCCACGGCTGGCTCCCTCTCTGGATGTTTTGACAGCAAGCCATCCTTCGTGTCGATCGACGTCACCGGAGCCGACTACGCACGCGATTTCTCGTTGCCGGATCAGAATGGCAAACAGCGCAGCATCAAGGACTTTGCGGGCAAGATCGTCGTGGTGTTCTTCGGTTTCACCCAGTGCCCGGACGTGTGTCCGACCACCATGGCCGAGCTGTCTGAAATCCGCCAGTCCCTGGGCAAGGATGGTGAGCGCGTGCAAGGCATCTTCGTGACGGTCGATCCGGATCGTGACACGCCCGAGGTGCTCAAGGCCTATGTCGAGAATTTCAATGCCAGTTTCATTGCGCTGCGACCGACCTCGCCGGAACAGCTGGCGGCGCTGGCCAAGGACTACAAGCTCTACTACAAGCGCGTCGAAGGGCGCACGCCGACCAGTTACACGATGGACCACACAGCGGCAAGCTACATCTATGACATGCGTGGGCAGTTGCGGCTGTACAGCCGCTATGGCATGGGTGCCAAGGCTCTGGCCGGTGATATCGCGCAGTTGCTGAAGCAGGCTTCCTGAGTACCTCAAAACGCAAAGCCCTTGTGCCGTGATGCCGGCAAAGGCGGGGGTTGCGCTGATGGGGGGCAGAACAGCCAGAGAGGCGAACAGTCAGGCAGCTAGATGGCTGGACAGCTGGTCAGCCGGACAGCTGCGACGTGTGGGGGTACCAGAGCAAAAACTGCTGCGCAATTTCTGGGTCTGACACGTCAGGTGTCAGGCGTAGGCGGCCAGCGACTTCTTCATCTTCTTCATCGCTGCCACTTCGATCTGGCGGATACGCTCGGCGCTGACGCCGTATTCGTCGGCCAGCTGGTGCAGCGTCATGCCGCCCGAGCTGTCGTCGTTGACCTTGAGCCAGCGCTCTTCGACGATACGCCGGCTACGGTCGTCGAGCGTGCGCAAGGCGGTGGCAATGCCGTCGGTGGCCATCGCATCGCGCTGACGCGACTCGATCATCGCCGTTGGCTCGTGCGTGGTGTCGGTAAGGTAGGCAATCGGACCAAAAGCCTGTTCACCATCGTCCGAGGGTGATGGATCGAGCAGTATGTCGCCACCGGACAGACGGGTTTCCATCTCGGTGACTTCTTCGCGCTTGACGTTGAGTTGCGCTGCCATGGCATCGATCTGTTGCTCGCTCAGCGTGTCACGATGGGTGGCACCGTCGGCGGCGGCATCTTCTGCCTTGAAGCGCTGTTTCATCGAGCGCAGGTTGAAGAACAGCTTGCGCTGCGCCTTGGTCGTTGCGA
This sequence comes from Burkholderiaceae bacterium, assembly GCA_046594635.1. Taxonomy (GTDB): domain Bacteria; phylum Pseudomonadota; class Gammaproteobacteria; order Burkholderiales; family Burkholderiaceae_C; genus CAISIP01. The sequence continues at coordinate 2,159 of JBKJRR010000143.1, read as the reverse complement.
CCTTCACCATGCGCCAGTTCTTCAAAATGTACTCGTGGATTTCGGCCTTGATCCAGTGCAGCGCGTAGCTGACCAGTCGCACGCCCTGGTCCGGGTCGAACCGCTTGACCGCCTTCATCAGGCCAATATTGCCTTCCTGGATCAGGTCGCCGTGTGGCAAGCCATAACCCAGGTACTGCCGGGACACGGAAACGACCAGGCGCAAATGCGACATGACCAGTTTCCCGGCGGCCGCAAGGTCGTTGTCGTCGCGCAATTGACGCGCAAATGTCTGTTCCTGCTCCAGCGTGAGCATGGGCAGCCGGTTCACAGCCGATATATAGGCGTCCAGATTGCCCAGCGCAGGCACGACCGCCCAGGGATTGGCCAATGCGACAGCGTTGCCGGTAAATCCATTCGGGTTTGTCATGGGGTTTCTCCTCTGATTACATTTCCATGTTAGCACTCTATAAGAGTGAGTGCTAATCAAGAAGTTCAATGGAATGCATAGCGAAAGCCCCTCAGTGGCCGCCGGTGCGGCGTTACCGTCATTTCCGCAGGAGCCGAGGGTCTGGCGGGGGATGCAGGGACCAAGGGTAAAAAGCAGTACTGCCGCGCGGGCTTTTGTGGAACCAAACCGATTCGAGGTACCGACACTTCATGGTGGCCCGATGACGGCGGACCAACTGCTGGCCTGGATTACCGGCTACGATTTCAGGGTTTGCGCCTTGTTGATGGCCTATGTCCCTGGGTTGGGCTATCGGCCAGCTGGGTCACGCCTTCGACCCCGGCTGGGCCGCGTATGCCGGGCTCGCGTTGCTGGGAATGGGCATGCTGACAGTGGCCGCCGTCGGCGCGCGAATCAAGTGCGTGTTGTTGCCGCTGGCGAACGAGGCGCTGGTGGCAGCCTGGGCGAGACGCGATCGACTGGTACCGGCTTGGGTACGCTGGGCGACGAGGTATCGCCCCATTCTTTCTTCAACTGAACCGTTTCGAACGGTTTGTCAGGCTATGTTGGTTTCCAGACAGACTCCGGTCAGCGCGATGGGTGAACATTCGTCACCCAAGTCATGGCGGGAGCGTCGTGACGGGCTGAGTTTCGTTCATCGAGGAGACCCTTATGGAAACCGATTTCGCGGCGCGCATCGCAAACCTGCCCCAATACCAGGAGCTCAAGGCCAAGCGCAGCAGTTTTGGTTGGTGGCTCACGCTGGCCATGATGCTGGTCTATTACGGCTTCATTCTGCTGGTCGCCTTTGACAAGGAGTTCCTGGCGCAGCGGCTGGGGGATGGCGTCATGACCCTGGGAATACCGATCGGTTTCGGGGTGATCCTCTTTACGATCATCATCACTGCGGTCTACGTGCGCCGCGCCAACAACGAATTTGATCGCTTGTCGGCGGCCATTGCCAAGGCGGTGCTTTGATGAAGCGATTGCTCTCCTTTGCCCCGGGCGTCACCCGGACGCGCCCGGCGCTGATATTCTCCGTCCTGTTGCTTGCTGCGGCAACGGCCCAGGCCGCTGGCGCCGATCTCGGCGAGGCGGTCAAACAGGCGACCAACTGGACCGCCATCTCGATGTTTGCCGGTTTTGTCGTGCTGACGTTGTACATCACCAAATGGGCGGCGGGCAAGACCAAGTCCGCTTCCGACTTCTATACCGCCGGCGGCGGTATCACGGGTTTCCAGAACGGCCTGGCGATTGCCGGCGACTACATGTCGGCAGCCTCTTTCCTCGGCATTTCGGCAGCGGTGATGGCCAGCGGCTTCGATGGCCTGATCTACTCGATCGGTTTCCTCGTCGGATGGCCGGTGATCACCTTCCTGATGGCAGAGCGGCTGCGCAACCTCGGCAAATTCACGTTTGCCGATGTGGCGGCGTTTCGCTTTGAACAGAAACCGGTGCGCATTTTTGCCGCCTCAGGTACGCTGGTGGTTGTGGCTTTCTACCTGATCGCGCAGATGGTCGGTGCTGGCCAACTCATCAAGCTGCTGTTCGGACTCGAGTACTGGATCGCAGTGGTCATCGTCGGTGGGCTGATGATGGTTTATGTGTTGTTCGGTGGCATGACGGCAACCACTTGGGTTCAGATCATCAAGGCCTGTCTGCTGCTGGGCGGGGCATCCTTCATGGCCGTATCGGTGTTGTGGCATTTCGGTTTCAGTCCGGAGGCCATGTT
>JBKJRR010000088.1:0-7864 GCA_046594635.1 Burkholderiaceae bacterium | reverse complement strand
AGCACGGGTACCGGCAGGCGGCGAAATATCTGGGCCAGGGCAGCGCTGCCCGGATGGATCGCCAGCCCGGCGCTGGGCAGGGTGCGCACGGGAAGAGCCCCGCTGCCGATCTGGCTGTCGCATTCGATGGCCTGGACGTCGTATGCGGCGCCCAATGCCGACTGCACCGCCGGTCGCACGCGCTGCGCCAAGGCCTTCAGTTCGCTCTGGGTCCGGGTAAGTAGGCGCAGCGTCGGCAGCCGATGCGCCAGGCGGTCGGGGTCGGCATACAGGCGCAGCACGGCCGCCAGGGCTGCGATGGTCAACTTGTCCACCCGCAAGGCGCGCTTCATCGGGTTGCGCCGTACCTGCTCCACCAGGTCGGCTCGCCCGGCGATGACCCCGGCCTGAGGCCCGCCGAGCAGCTTGTCGGTGCTGAAGGTCACCAGGTCGGCGCCGCTCTTTAGCGCCTGGGCCACCGTCGGCTCGTGCGGCAGGCCGAAGCGTGACAGATCGACCAGTGCGCCGCTGCCCAGGTCAACCACGAACGGCAAGCCCCGGCTACGGCACAGGCCGGCCAGATCGGCTTGGGGCACGCTCGCGCTGAAGCCTTCGATGACGAAATTGCTGGCGTGCACCTTCAGCACCAGGCCGCTATCGGGTCCGATAGCCTGGGCGAAGTCATACAAATGCGTGCGGTTGGTGGTCCCGACTTCGAGCAGGCGGCAACCCGATCGCGCCATGATGTCGGGCAGGCGAAAGGAGCCTCCGATCTCAACCAGCTCGCCGCGCGAGGTTGGCACGGTCTTGCCCATGGCCAGGGTGTTGAGCACCAGTAGCAGGGCGGCCGCGTTGTTGTTGACCACGGTGGCCGCCTCGGCACCGGTCAGTTCGCACAGCATCGGTTCGAGGTGCGCATCGCGCTCACCCCGCTCGCCAAGTTCCAGGTCGTATTCCAGGTTCACCGCGCCTCGCGCAGCGTCCACCATCGCCTCGATGGCCTCGGGCGGCAGGACGGCCCGGCCCAGGTTGGTATGCAGCACGGTTCCGGTCAGGTTGAAAACCGGTTGCAAACTTGGTTGCGCCGACAGCGCCAGCCGGGCCGACACCTCGGCCAGCACCAGCGGAGCGGCTGCAATGGTGACCTGCTCGGCACGCGCTTGTGCGAGCACCCGGCGCACCATGCTCAAGACCGCGTCACGTCCATGGCCGGCCACCAGCGATTGCGCTTCGGGACAGCGCATCACGGCATCCACCGAGGGCAGCGGTGAACAAGCAGGCGGGCAGGAAGACGTCGAATGGCGCACGGTGACTGACTTCAGGGATGCGGGTGCGCACAATAATAGGCCGTCGGAAGGCCTATCCATACGATAATTGGTCGACGGTAGGCCCTTACAACGGTTTTTCTCCCTACGAGGTGTCCAATGAACGACGACTTGCCGGTTGATCCGGCGCAATTGCGGGAACAGGTCAAAAGCAAGTATCGCGACGTCGCGATCGATCCCCATGGCCAATTTCACTTCCACACGGGCCGGCCGCTGGCCCGCCGTCTGGGTTACGACAGCAGCGTAGTCGATGCCATGCCGGATGTGGCCGTCGAATCGTTTGCCGGTGTCGCCAACCCCTTTTCGACGCAGCGTCTGGCAGCGGGCGAGCGTGTCGTCGATGCCGGTTCGGGCGCGGGTTTCGATTGCTTCATCGCCGCACATCAGGTCGGACCCGACGGACCTGTTGTCGGCATCGACATGCTTGACGAGATGCTTGCCAAGTCGCGCGACTCCGCCCGGCAAATGGGTTTGCGTAACGTGGAGTTCCGGGAGGGGTTGCTTGAGAAGATACCGGTCGAGGACGCTTGGGCCGACGTGGTGATCAGCAACGGCGTGATCAACCTCTGCGCCGACAAAAAGCAGGTGTTTCAGGAAATCTGGAGGGTACTGCGACCAGGGGGGCGGCTGCAATTCGCGGACATTGCCAATAGCAAACCCGTCCCCGCAGCCGCGATTCAGAACATCGACCTCTGGACAGCCTGAATCGCCGGTGGCCTTCCGTGCGAAGGCTGGCGGTCGATGCTGGAAGAGGTCGGTTTCGTCGATGTGCGTATCGGGCCGGCCTGCGACACTTTCGGGCAAGCTTCGGGCGAGAAGAGCGCCCGCGCCTTCGGGGTCTACGGCTACCCGTTCTGGGCCCGCAAGCCGGACTGAGGCCTGCGCAGCGCGCGCGCCCTCAAAAGAGCCTCCTTCGCGGTGGGTATGTTTCGTTCGACATGTTTCCACCCGCAAGGGGTTCCCAGAATCTGTGCAGGCAGGCCGGCATCGTCGGGAATAGATTTCCAAACACGATACTCTGTCGCTTCCTGCCGCATGGTTGCCACCTTGATCTGCAGAAAGCTGCTATCGCGGGGGCAGCGAGCGCAAGCTGCTTAGCCCCTGACCCAGACCGCGTGCTTGCGGGCGCGACCATCCGCCGATGGCTGACGCACGATGTTGCCTTGCGGGGTCAGCGGGCAATTCTGCGGGACTGACATTTTTTCCATCCCATGCTGGAGCTACGCCTCGCGCTGCAGGCCATCTTACCTAACAGTCAGAGCATTTCATAACGCTTGTCGCGCAAGATGGGAGGCGTTTCGGACGCCGTCACACACTCGTCCCGGCACGGCTGCGCCCGTTGCGCCAGTCGAGAACCGTACCAGCGCAGAGGAAGATAAATCCGACAATCTCGATAATCTGCGCGTAGGAGACCCACATGGTGAAGCCGATCAGCACAACCCCGATCCCGGCCAGCGCAACGGGAGCAAGTCGACCATGTTTGCGCCGCCGAATAAGAAGCGCTGCAAACGTCAACCCGGCGAACAGGACGATTGCCCCGGCCCAGACGGCCTCGTTCAACGCAATCGTGACACCCAGCGCACCGAGCAGGGCCACCGCCGCCAGCGTGCCGTAGCAAGCGACAAGCGATAGTGCGGTTGCCACAGGGGCAAGCCAGTTCCCTTTGTACTCATCCCTCACACCTCGATCTCCCTTGATCTTGTCATCGGTTTTTCCAATTCAGTAGTCTGCCTGAAGGCCAGGTGAGTCGGTGACTTTGGGTTGCTCAGGTTGACCGGGCTGAAGACGGCAGTTTACGAGCTGGGTATTGGTGTGCTGGGTTTTTTTGAGAGGCCCCTGCCAGGCTGTCGCATGCCTCCAGGTGCCGCGCAAGCATTTCATGCGCAGGCGGCGCCGCAAATGGCTGGCGGGCGCCGCCGTCATCATGCGCCTTGCGCAGTATTGTTGACCGCTGGCCGGATCTGGCAGGGGGTAGACGATCAATTCGACCGAGTAGCCGACAACTATCGACTCTATGCAGGTATGGCGTGCCCTTCAAAGGCTCCGTCGCGCAGTCGTAGATGGCCGCACAAATGACCCGCGATTGCAGTCGGCGTGAGTTGTTTACAACCGCGCGCTCGCCGTCCCTGCGATAGCCCGTTCTCAGCATCCGTTCGCTGGCCGAGCGACTGCGACGGATGCCTGCTTCAGGCAATGGCCCGTTGTGCCGTGCTCGGATCGATGGCCACCGCGATCTCGGTAACCAGGTCGGCAGGGAAACCGCCCTCGCGCGCATGCTTGCGGATGGCGTCCGCGCTTGTAGCCTCGTGCACGCAGTAGATCTTGTCACCGGCCACATAGCTTGTGATCCAGGTGTAGGGTTCGCCCAGGCCGGCAATCACCTCGCAGGACTTGACCGAGATGTCCTTGAGCTCTTGGGGACTCAGGGTGCTGGCGCCGGGAATGTTCCGTTCGACAATAAACTGGGGCATGGAAGTTCTCCTGAATGAGGGTTTTGGAGTAACGATGGTGGCGGGCAACCGTTGGACCGGGCGTGGAACGGTAGTGGAGATGGGGCGACCGCTGTCCAACGCCCGCGCACACGGTCTGGGTGCAGGCTGCAGGCGTCACGGTGACGTGCGAAAGGTCCTTTCATGGGGATGACGATCAAGCTGATGGGTGTGCCCGCGATCATCGATACGGCTGGCCAGCAGCAGATCGTTCGCGGTCATCAGGCCTGGGCACTGCTGGCCCGATTGCTGTTGTCCGCGCGACCGTTGAGCCGGCGGGTGCTGGCGGCCGAGCTATTTCCGGACACGGTCGATCCGCTAGGCTCGCTGCGATGGACCCTGGCTTCATTGAGAAAGTCACTGAACTGCTCCGAGGCGCTTCGCGGCGACCCAATAGAGACCCAACTGCCCGAGGGAACGCGCATCGATGTCCGTTGCCTGGCTGATGCGAAGTTCGATGTGCAAGATGCCGGCCCTTTGCTCGAAGGCATCGAGCCCCAGTGCGGGCCCGAATTCTCGACCTGGCTGCTGGTGGAAAGTGAACGCGTCGCGAGCCTCATCGACGCGAAAGCGCGCCAGGATGCGCAGCAGGCGATCGCGGTCGGCGACACCGCGCATGCCATTCGCCTGGCCGAGTTGTGTGTCAGGCGCATGCCGTTTGACGAGGGTGCGCACATCCTTCTGGTGAAGGCGCTGGTTGCCAACGGGCGCTTCGATGCGGCCGCTGAACATGTGCAAGCAACGCAGAAGTTGTTCGCCGTCGAGCTGGGTCAGGCGCCGTCGGCAGCACTGGGTAGCGCGGCGCGGCGCACTTTGTCCTCCCCGCCGAGTGGGGTGTCCGCGCGCGCCGTGGTCGAGTCCTTGCTGGAATCCGGCCTGGCCGCACTGTCCGCCGGCGCGGTGGATGCCGGTGTCGATTGCCTGCGCCGCGCGGCCACGGATGCGGAGCACTGCGCCGATCCTCAGCTTCAGGCCAAGACGCTGATTGAACTGGGCACGGCCCTGGTGCACTCCGTGCGCAGCCACGATGACGAAGGGGCAATCCTGTTGCACCAGTCGATTGAATGGGCGCTGCGCTGCGGGGATACGCGCATAGCCTCGGCGGCGTATCGGGAACTGGGTTATGTCGACGCGCTGGCGGGTCGGCGGCCGACAGCGGCCCAGCATCTTGCGCGCGCGCTCGATACCGCCGACGGTAGTGATGCGTTGGCGGGTATTCATGCTGTGATCGGTTTTAATCTGGTTGACTGGGGCCAGGTGGACACGGGCATCACACATTACCGACTGTCGCTCGAACACGCCTACCGAAGCGGCAACCGCCGTCGCCAGGTCTGGTCGCTTGGCCTGGGCGGGCGGGGTTTGCTGGCCTCTGACAGCTTGAACGAGGCCGATCGCTGGTTGACAGACTGCATGAAAGGAGCCGATGAGCTGCGCTGGACCTCATTCCGGCCCTGGCCCTGTGCGCTGTTCGCAGAGTCCCGATTGCGGCAGAAAGACGCGCCGCTGGAAGTCTTGCCAGCCCTTGAACAGGCCTTCGCACTGAGTTGCCAGCTTGCCGACCCGTGCTGGGAAGCCGCTGTGGCGCGCGCGATGGGCCTATGCTGCGAAGCCATGAATGATGATGAAGCTGCATTGGCGTGGTTCGCGCAAGCCCGCAGGCGCTGTGTCCGCGAGACCGACATCTACGTTGCGTTATTGGTCGAAATCCTGGCCGACCAGGCAAGGGCCTGCGCCAAGCTGGGCCATGCGGATCAAGCCAGTGCGTGCAACCGCGAAAGCCTGGCGCTGGCCGCGCGTGCGCACATGGATGCCCATATTCATCGAGCCGTCCAGCACCTCGCTTGATCGAGTCTGGCGTTCAGCAACTGCGAGCGCCTGGGTTCGTGACTCTTGTTCCGATAGCGGCGTCCATCGCGCAGCCTCAGTGCCAGCGTGACGAGGTTGCGGAGTACAGGCCCGAGACAGATCGCAGCGCCATCTCACGTCTCGACTCGAATCGGCTGTACTACGAACAGCGACCATTCGCCGGACACCCCCTTCAACGAATGGCGGCCACGATCCTCAAAACTTATGCCAGAACCCGCGACAAGATCCCGCACAGTGCTCGATACCAGGACCTCGCCGGAGCCTGCCTGACCCGCAATCCGTGCTCCGATGTGGACGGCGATGCCCCCGACCTTGTCGCCGATGACCTCACACTCGCCTGAATGGATGCCGATCCGGACAGTGATCCCCAGCACCCTCACTGCGTCGGCGATGGCGCTCCCACAGCGAATGGCCCGCGCGGGCCCATCGAAGGTCGCGAACAGTCCGTCGCCGGCCGTGTCAATTTCGCGCCCGCGGAAGCGCGTGAGCTGGCGTCGCACGATCGCATAGTAGCGGTCCAGAAGGTCGCGCCACTCCCGGTCACCCAGCCCGGTCGCCTGTTCCGTGGAACCCACGATGTCGACAAACATGACGGTCGCCAGCACACGGTCGGGCTCGCCCGCCTCGCGTACGCCGGTCAAGAACTCCTGCACTTCCGCCAGCAGGCGGTCCACGTCCTCGGCAAAAAACAGGTGATCGACTCCAGACAGTTCAACGTACTGCGCGCCGTGAATATTCTCGGCCAGATAGCGGCCGTGCTCTGGCCCGGTGAAGGGATCGCCCACACGGTGCAGCACGAGCACGGGCACCGTGATGGCAGAAAGGACGGCCCGCGCGTCTGTCGCGGATGCACTGCGCAGCAGCGTGACCGCCGCGCCCGGGCTGGCTGCCAAGCGTTGGTAGCGGGACCACCAGCTCTTCATTGGCGCGTTGTCGGCCTGGCTGGCCACCAACGCCTCGAAGGCGACACCTTTGCCCCAGCCCTCCTCAATGGCCTGCAGGAGACCCTGGGCCTGCTCGGCAGGAATTCCGTGAGGGTAGTCGGGCGCATACGCCAACCGCGCGTAGGAGTTGAGCAGGATAAGAGCCGAGGTTCGGGACGGGAACGTCGCCGCAAACAGTAGGCTCAGCGCCCCAGCCTCCGACGTTCCCATCAGGGCGGCCCGCTCTGATCCAACCGCGTCCATCACGGCGCGAAGGTCGTCCATCCGCTCTTCCAGGGTGGGCAAGCGGTCCAGTGGCACCGGGTCCGACAATCCGGTCCCGCGCTTGTCCAGCACGATAAGGCGAGCAAAGGATGCGAGTCGGTCCAGAAACCGCGCCACACGGGGCTCCTCCCACATGTGCTCGATGTGCGATATCCAGCCGTGCATGAATACAAGATCGAAAGGGCCCGTGCCGATGGCTTGGTACGCAATGTGGTAATCCCCGCTCTTTGCGTATTTCGTTTCTGGAACCGTGGTCATGGCAGCCTCCAGTTTATGTGTGACGACGACATCACTCGGTGGCCAGGTCGATCTCGCGCGCCGAATGATCAAGGCAATCAAGGGCAAACCAGAGGCTTGGACCGGACCTGGCGATTTGCCCTGGCTCACCGCCCGCGACCTGCGTGAACTATTGGGCGCGGGAATCGATTTGAAGTCAATTCCGGACAGGACCACAAAGTGGTCAAACGCTACTCGTTCGGATTGCGGACAGGAGCAGAACGCGACTGATCGTTTGGTGTACGACCTGCAGCAATGGTGTCGGCAGCAACGGCTGCGGCTCGCTCCAGGTGGAGTCTCGCCGGAGACCCAATGAACGTATCCTGCGATCCATGGAAGATGCTTCGCAGTGGCTCGAATCGCTTGGCCTTGGCCAAGGGGCCGAACGCTTCCCAGCGAACGACATCGATGCCGAGACACTCTGCGACCTGACCCGTGGAAAGGCCCATGCGGTTGAACGTCGCGGCTATGTACTCGTCTGACCACTTGCCCGTGATTCTGCGCATGATAGCCAAGGCCTCATCCGGCGTACGACAACCGTGCTTAGCCGCAGCCAGCAGTCCGATGATCGCGTCCAGGCTAATGGGCTACGTCCGCAGCAAAGCCTGTTCAGGGGCCTGCACGCCATTCGCCACCGCGACAGCCGCGGCGGCCAACAGCGGCGAGGCAACAGCGGCGAGGCAACAGCGGCACCAAGGCCGAATCGCATTGGTGAGCAGAC
>JBKJRR010000053.1:0-10595 GCA_046594635.1 Burkholderiaceae bacterium | reverse complement strand
GCAGGCGGTCGTAGAAACCACGCGCCAATGGGCAGGAGTCCGGGTGGCAGGCCTTGTCCGGATGCTCACAGGCCTTGCTGCGCGCCACCAACTCGAGCACCCGTAACGGCGCGGTGTCTGCGGCAGTGCCGGCCGCGCGGCGTAGCGTGCGCAACGCGTCAAGCGCCACCTGACGACCCGGCGTCTTGGCGGTCAGGAAGAACAATTTGTCGGTACCGCGCACCGGCATCGCCCGCAACGCCGGAAACAGGGTTCCGATGGTCTTGCCGATGCCGGTGGGCGCCTGCATCAGCAAAGGGTGCGACTGAAGACAGGCCCGATAGACGGCAGCGGCCAACGCGCGCTGCCCCGGTCGAAAAGGCATTTGCGGAAAAACCAGCTGTGCCAGGGCCGCGTCACGCTGCATGCGATGGGCCTGTTCCTGCTGGGCCCAGCCCAGAAAACGCACGCACAACTCGTCCAGAAACAGCTGCAATTCGCCAGCGCTGCAACGCTGCACCTGCGGATGTTCGGTCTGGTCCAGCACATTGAAATACACCAGGCGCAGCGTGAGAGCGTCCAAACCGCGGCTGGCGCAGATCAGCGCACCATACACCTTCGCCTGGGCCCAATGCAGCAGCTGGTGATGGGGCGCGATGGCCTCTACGGCCCCGCGAAAGGTCTTGACTTCGTCCAGGGTCCGGCTGTCGGGGTCGAATCCATCCGCCCGACCCCGCACGCGCAGACCGCGCAACTCGGCCTGCAGGCTGACCTCGGTTTCGTAGCCCGGTCCGCGCCGCTGTGCCACACGCTGATGGCCAAGCCGCCCCTGCTGGGCGCTCGGCGACGGTGTGAAACGCAGATCAAGGTCGCCGCACTTGGCCGCAAATGCGCACAAATTGCGCACCGACACGGTGTACAGCGCTGCGTCGGGTTCGCTCACCGCAAGCGCCTGCGGCAAGGCGCTCTGCCCCGCATTGGCCTGATCACTCACGCTGTACCCGACCCGTCCACGGGTTGTGCCTGCAATGGGGCCTGATCACGCTCAAGGTCGTCGCCCACGCCACCCACAGGTGCCAGCGGCGTGGCCTTGGCCAGTGCCATCCACAACGCGAACGGCAAATCGGCAACCGAGCGAACCGGCGCGTGCCGCGCCACTTCCAGCCGGCCGTCGGGCAAGGCATGGATCACGCCACACACGGGGGGCACTTCATCGGCCTGTGCGATCGGGCGCCCCCGCACATCGCTGCCAAGCACGTACCAGCACTGGCCGCCGAGGTCCAGGTAACTGTCCCGCTTGTCGCGCTGGCGCAGATCGCCCAGCAAGTCGGCCCGGCTCACCTTGATCTCATGCACCACCGGCTGCAGATAGGCGGCCACCGAGGTGTTGCGAATCGAAAACACGTCGGGCTTGCAGACTTTCCAGCGCGTCTTGACCACACGGGTTGTGCCCGTCTCCAGTTCAAACGGTCCCAGGTCGGCGCGGTCATACAGCAGCGCCTTGCGCCCTTCACCCACCGGCGCGTGAACGTCTTCCCCCGCAGCGTCCGCATCGCCCGGTACCGATAACCGAGCCCGCACCGCCAGGCCGGTCCAGACCACCCTGCCCGCCAGCAGCAAGCTGCGTGCGACCTGCGTCACCAGCGCGTCATGGACCGACAAGGCCTGCCGGTTGCGCTGCAACACCTGGGCCAGGTACGCAATACCGGCGTCGCTCAGGCGCAGCGTCTCGTTGCCGCGCTGGTCACGTTGTCGCTCGATCAGGCCGGCGGCCAGCAGCTCGATCTCCACCCCGTCCCGGCTGGGCCAGCCGGCTGAGCGGTGGATGTCACGCAAGCGTCGGGCGTGAGTGCGCGTCAGCACCACGACGCGATCGGCGTCGGCGAGAATGCTGCCAGGTGCTGGCGCAGGTTTGTCGTGCATCGGTACGGTCGGGCCCGCGCCAGGCCACGATGGCGTCCCGCAGGTCGAATGAGATGGCTGTCGATCCATACAGCATATTACCCGCATTAGACTGGGCCTGACAGGGGGATCCGGCGCCTGCGTCCAGAGGCTGCGCCTTGCCCGCCGGTCGTCAGCCCGGCAACAAAGCCCGGTATTCCCGCGCCGTCTGCGCGCCCACCGCTGACAGCAACTGCGCGTAGCGCGTCTTGTGGCGCACCCACATACGTGCGGACGCAATCCGCTTGGACTTGCAGTACCAGTGGCAGGTGTGCTGCATCAGGAACATCTCGGCACTCAGGCGATAAGCACGGTCCCGCGCGGACTCGTGCGGGAAGTCCTGCACCGCCGAACGGATGCCGCGCGCATGGATCGCCAGCGCCTTGCGCAGATCGAAACAGGCGGCCGGAAACAACCGATCCGCCCACGGAAGCGCCATCGCCAGCGTACTGACGCGGGTGTCGGCCTCGTCGGCGCTGGCGATGGCAGACACGAAGCGGTCAAACTGCTCGGTCAGGGTTTGCTCGGACGGCTGCAGAAACTCCCACACCTGCTGGCGGCGTTGCGGCTCGTCTTCACCCAGCGCACGCAGGTAACCATCACTCAACGTCGCCATCAGTTTCTCGATCTGGAAGCGCCCCAGGTAGGACGCGAGCAGGGCAATGCGCCCGCGCTCGTATTGCCGCCGGGCGATGCCCAGCGCAATCAGCAAAATGGCCGTGAAAATCAGGACGTCCATGGTCATTGTTCCTGGCAATCGGTCTGTTGGAGTACCGACAAGGTCTGCAACCCCGACCGGGTCACGCCGGATACCAGCGTATCGGGCTTGCACACCTGCTTGGCCGGCATACACCGACTGTGTCGATAACCATCAAAGGGCATGTCGGCCAGCGCGGGCAGGCCCAGAACATCTACTGCGCTGATGGCCATGACAACTCTTGCGACACCGTCATGACGACAACTGCGTGCTGTAGGTTTGCGGATCGATGTTGGCGCCGCAAACGATCAGCCCCACAGTTTTCCCGTCGAGTCGTTGACGCAGCGGAACCATCAGGGCCGCCAGCGCCGCCGCGCCAGCAGGCTCGACCACCAACTTGGCGACCCGGAACGTCAGGCGCATCGCCTCACGAATCTGCGCGTCGCTGACCAGCACCACCTCGTCAACGAAACGGCGATTGAGCGCAAACGAATAGGGCTCGCAGCGCGGCGCACCCAGCGAATCGGCAATCGTGCGCACGGCGTCGATGGACTGGGGCGAGCCCGCTGCAAAACTGCGCGCCAAACTGTCTGCGCCTTCAGGCTCCACGGCAATTACCGCGGTCTGCGGCTGCATCTGCTTGACGGCACAGGCCACGCCGGCACTCAGGCCACCGCCGCCGACCGCAACAATGATGGCGTCGGGCGTCTGGCCAGCGGCCGCCAGCTGGTCCATGAACTCCAGCCCGACCGTAGCCGTGCCCAGGGCCGTCTTCGGCCCTTCATAGGGATGCACAAACACCCTTCCCTCCTCGGCCTCGATCTCGCGCACGCGGGCAAACGCCTGGTGCACGTTGTCCACCAGTTCGATTTCGGCGCCCAGCTCGCGGCAGACCTGGATGCGAAACGGATTCGCATTCCTGGGCATCACGACCTTGGCGCTGGTACCCAGCACCTGCGCACAATACGCCAGTGAAATCGCATGGTTGCCGGCAGACACGCCGGTAACGCCCCGGGCCAGAGCCGCGGCATCCATATCCAGCATCACCGACATCGCACCCCGTGGCTTGAAGCTGCCGGTATGCTGAAATAGTTCCTCCTTGAGCCAGACGCGGGTCTGCGCACCCACAGCTCGATGCAGCGCCGGGTCGTGCAGTTGACGCACGGGCGTGGTGATGATGCGCTCGCCAAGACGCGCGCGGTTGGCACGGATCGCGTCGATCGAGGGGAAATCTGTTGCTGAGGTGTCCACTGAGATGCCTTCACGGATGGGTGCCTTTATCGTGCACCGGATAATCAAGGCACCGAGCTTAGCCTACGATCCACCAGCGGGAGAAACACATGACCCATCCATCCAGAAACATTTCTTTCGGGCACGCAGGACGCGTGGTCATCGTGACCGGCGGCGCGCAGGGGATTGGCGAAGCCTGCGCACGCCGCTTTGCCGGCGAAGGTGCCAAGGTGATGATCGCCGACCTCGACCGGCAGCGCGGCCAGACCCTGGCCACCGAGTTGGGCGCGACTTTCGTCTCCTGCGACGTGGGCGACAAGGCCCAGGTCGATGCCCTGGTGGCACAGACGGTCAAACAGCATCAGCGCATCGATGTGCTGGTCAACAATGCCGGCATCCTGCGTGCCGCCGATTTTCTGGAGGTCAGCGAGGCCGATTTCGACACGGTCATGCGGGTCAACATCAAAGGGGCCTTTCTGGTCGGGCAGGCAGTGGCCCGCGTGATGGCACAACAAGGCGGCGGCAGCATTGTCAACATGAGCTCGATCAACGCGACCCTGGCGATTCCGACCATCGCCAGCTACAACATCAGCAAAGGGGGCGTGAACCAGCTCACCCGGGTCATGTCGCTGGCGCTGGCCGACAAGGGCATACGGGTCAACGCCGTAGCACCCGGTACCATTGCCACCGAAATGGCCATCAAGGCCGTGCTGGCGACCGAAGAAGCCCGCGTCAAGGTCATGAGCCGCACGCCCATGAAGCGGCTCGGCGAGCCTTCGGAGATTGCAGACGTCGTGGCATGGCTGGCCAGCGATGCGGCCAGTTATGTCACCGGCGAAATTGTGGTCGTGGATGGCGGGCGCATGACCTTGAACTACACCGTGGCGGTTTGAGCCCACTGCAAAGGCATTAGCTGGCAGAGCAACAAACCCGCATTGCCGCCGCGGTGCGCAATCCGGACCACAATGGTCACATGATCCGGCACGTGCCCTTTTCTGCCTTGGGCGTGTTGCGCCGCCAGCTACTGCTGGGTGGTCTTGCCCCCGCTCTCGGCTTGGCCGCTACACCACGCGCCAGCAGTGACGTGCCAGCGGCCAAACGGCAGGTGCCGGCCTTTCCCCGCGACCATGGCAGCCACCCGCTCACGCGTATCGAGTGGTGGTACATCACCGGGCATACGCGAGCCGGCACGGACTCCACCGAACGGGTCCATGGCTTTCAGCTGACCTTCTTCCGCACCAGGCTCGAAGCAGCTCAAAGGTTGGCCTCGAAATTCGCGGCACGCCAACTGCTGTTCGCCCATGTCGCACTGAGCGACGTGACGGGTCGGAAATTTCTCCATGACCAGCGCATCGCTCGTGAGGGATTCGGCATTGCGCAAGCCTCCGAGCAGGACCTGGATGTGCGCCTGCGCGACTGGACGCTGCAACGCCGCAACAACCGCTACGAGGCACGGATAGTCGCTGATGGTTTCTCGCTGGAGCTGGACTTTTCCGCGACGACACCGGTGCTGCTGCAGGGCGACCAGGGCTGGTCGCGCAAGGGCCCGCAACCAGCCCAGGCCAGCTACTACTACAGCCATCCTCAGCTGGCGTTCGAAGGCCATATCGGCATTGCCGGACAGCGCACAGCTGTGACAGGCGCTGGCGCACGCGGGATCAACAGCACACAATTCAAGCCGGTCAATGGAGCAGCCTGGCTGGACCATGAATGGAGCGACAGTCTGCTCGACCCCCAGGCCGTGGGCTGGGACTGGATCGGCATCAATCTGTTCGACGGCAGCGCACTGACGGCGTTTCGCCTGCGCGACAAGGCCGGTGCCGCGCTGTGGGACGGCGGCTCGTTTCGCCACTCCAAGCTCAACGACGGCATCCGGCCCTATGTTTTTGCGCGTGGTGAGACGGTTTTCCAGCCGGTACGTGGCTGGAAGAGCCCGCGCACCCAGACCACCTATCCGGTGGAGTGGTTGGTACGAACCCCCGCAGAAAATTACGTACTGCGCGCTCTGCTCGACGACCAGGAGCTGGACAGCCGCAATTCCACCGGCGCCATCTACTGGGAAGGCCTTTGTGACCTGTTTGACAGCCAGCGCCAGCACGTGGGCCGTGGCTACCTGGAGATGACTGGCTACGCCAAGCCGCTGGTTCTGTAGCGCCCATGCAGCGCAAAAGCGATGGCGTCGCCATGACCGACAATGGCATTCACGCGTGCACGGTGGCGATGTTCCCTGCGCCCGAGGCCCTGCAAATTTTCAAGCCTGTTCCAACTCCAATCCTGCATGACGACTGAACGCGCCAAGGCGCCCTCCCCGCGATCGCTGTCGGGTCTGGGCCCATTCCTACGCCCCTACCGCGGCCGCATCCTGCTGGCCGCTCTGTTCCTGGTCATGGCCGCCGTGACCACGCTGGTCTTTCCGCTTGCGCTGCGCAGCCTGATCGACGGCGGACTGGTCGGAGGTGCCGTGGCTACGGCGGCGAACGCCGCCGACAACGCAAGCCGTGTGATGGCCTTGCGCGAACATTTCATCGACCTGTTTGCAGTGGCGTTCGCACTCGGCGTTTTCTCTGCTGCCCGCTTCTACATGGTCAGCTGGCTGGGCGAACGCGTCACCGCCGATCTGCGCAACGCCGTCTACAGCCATGTGCTGCGCCAGAGCCCCGAATTTTTCGAGACCACACAGACCGGCGAGGTGCTCAGCCGCCTGACCGTCGACACCACGCTGGTACAGACCGTCGTGGGCTCGTCACTGAGCATGGGCCTGCGCAACACCGTCATGGGCATCGGCGCGCTGGCCATGCTGATCTGGACCAATCCCTATGTGATGGTGCAGGTGCTGGGCATGCTGATCGCGATTGTGGTACCCAGCGTATGGTATGGCCGGCGCGTGCGCAAGCTCTCGCGGGCCAGCCAGGACCGGGTGGCAGACTCCAGCGCGATAGCCGCCGAAGTGCTCAATGCGATCCCGGTGGTGCAGAGTTATGTCGCCGAAGACCGCGAGGCGCGCCGCTTCGACCATTCGACTGACAACGCGTTCAAGGTCGCGGTGCGGCGCTCGCGGGCCCGTTCGGTGCTCGTGGCCTTCATCATCATCGCCACGTCCGCTGCCTTGTTGTGGGGTCTGTATCAGGGCACCGAAGCCGTCATGGCGGGCCGCATCACGGCGGGCCACCTGGGCCAGACCGTGGTCTACGTCATCATCCTGGCCAGCGCCTTCGCGGTGCTGGGCGAGGTGTACGGCGACCTGCTTCGTGCGGCAGGGGCGACTGAGCGGCTGATGGAACTTCTCGACACCCAGTCGCCGATCCGCAACCCCGTGCAGCCCCGCAACGCTCCGGATGCAGCAGCGGGCAGCACGGTGGTATTCGAGCACGTGCAATTCTGTTACCCGTCGCGGCCCGGGCATCCGGCCTTGACGGATTTCTCGCTCACCGTGGCGCCCGGCGAAACCGTCGCGCTGGTGGGGCCCAGCGGCGCGGGCAAGAGTACCGTGTTCCAGTTGCTGCTGCGTTTTTACGACCCGCAGCAGGGCCGCATCACGCTCAATGGCGTGGCGACCCGGGATCTGGCCCTGGCAGACTTGCGCCAACACATCGGCATCGTGCCGCAGGATGCGGTGATCTTCTCGGCCAACGCGATGGAAAACATCCGTTACGGCAAACCCCAGGCCAGCGACGACGAGGTCAAGGCGGCCGCACACGCTGCATTCGCCGACGAATTCATCAGCCGCCTGCCCGAGGGTTACGACACCTTCCTGGGCGAGCGCGGGGTACGCCTGAGCGGTGGTCAGCGTCAGCGTATTGCGATTGCGCGCGCCATGCTCAAGAACCCGCCGCTGCTGCTGCTCGACGAAGCCACCAGTGCGCTGGACGCGGAAAGCGAGCGCATGGTGCAGGCTGCGCTGGAAAGCGCGATGCAGGGGCGCACCACGTTGGTGATCGCGCACCGGCTGGCCACCGTGCAAAAGGCAGATCGCATCATCGTGCTGGATCAGTCCCGCATTGTCGAGAAAGGCACACACGCCGACCTGGTCGCGCGGGGCGGCGTCTACGCGCGCCTGGCAGAACTGCAGTTTGTCGCCTGAACAGGCGTCACCCCGGCCTGCGCGCACCGGCAACAACGCCGGATGAGGCGCGCGGATCACGCCCCCTGTTTGAGCGCAGTGACCTCGATTTCGATCCGCATGCGCGGGTCTGCCAGGCCTGCAGAGATCATCATCGCCGCCGGGCGCACCTGGCCGAAATATTTCTGAAGGACCGGCCAGCATTTCGGAAAATCCGCGGCGTCAGGCAGCACATAGGTGACCCGGACCACGTCGGCCATCGTGGCCTGCGCCGCTTCGAGGGCGGAGACGATGTTGCGCAAACATTGCTCGGCCTGGGCCTCCACACTGTCCGGGATCGTCATCGTCTTGTAGTCGAAACCGGTCGTACCAGACACAAACACCCAGGGGTCTTGCCGCACCGCACGGCTATAACCGATGTCGGATTCGAAACTGGACCCGGAACTGATCAGTTGTCGCGCCATGTAGATCCCAGCGGGTTGTTCATGAAGCCTGGCAATATCGCCGGCCCCAAGGGGCGGCACGGCGACCGGGCACAAGCCGGTTACTGCATCGGTCCTTTGAGCACATCCGGCAAGGTCAGCTGCATCACCTCGATGCCTTCGTCGGCCAGTGCCTCGGTCTGCGCAGCAGACGCCTTGCCGCGTATGCCACGCTGGGCCACCTCACCGTAGTGAATCTTTCGGGCCTCTTCGGCGAAGCGGTCGCCAACGTCGTCGGTATTGGCCAGGATTCGCCGAGCGACGCCCAGCCAGGCGGCCTGCAGCGCCGTATGGGTGTCGGTCGTCGCTACGACATCCTGCCGGGCTGGTGTTTCCGGCGCCTGTCCAGTCACATCAGGCGCACGCGCATGACCCAGGTTCAGACGGGGCGCACTGAGTTTCTTGGTGATGGTGGTGTCGCCACACATCGGGCAAGTCACCAGGCCACGCGCCAGCTGGCTGGCGAAGTCGTCCTCGGACCCGAACCAGCCTTCAAATCCGTGCGACTGCGCGCAATGAAGATCCAGTACTTTCATGATGGACCGATTATCCGGCCATAGCGCCTTCGCTGTCCGCATGCCAGTCCAGTGTCCATGCGCCGGAGACGATGTTCTGCAGCCAGAGGCCGGCGGCAAGGGTCTTGCCATCGGTCACCTGACCGTCCCGGCACCATTGCAGCAACTGCGGCACGCTGGCGGTGACCACGTCGAGAAATTCACCCGGATCGAGTGCGCGTTCACCCGCGACCAGGCCGCGGGCAAACCAGATATCGATGAACTCGTCGGAATAGGCAATCAAGGGATGCAATGTGCCGGCGTGGGCCCACTCGGTTGCGCGGTAGCCGGTTTCCTCGCGCAATTCGCGCTGCGCGCAGAGCAAAAGGTCTTCGTCGCCATCGCGCTTGCCAGCCGGAAATTCGAGCATCACCTTGCCGATCGGATGGCGGTACTGGCGCTCGAGCACAACACGCAGGTCGCCCTGCGTGTCGGTCAGCAGAGGAACGACCATCACCGCGCCCGGATGCACCACGTATTCTCGCGTCGATCGCCCACCATCGGGCAAGGCCACCGTGTCGCGACGGACCCGAAGAAAATCTCCGGCAAGAAGTTCCTGCCGCTCGACGGTGTGCTCGATCAGATGGGCGTCGCTCACACTTGACGACGCACGCGGCAGCGTCACAGGCGATCAGCCCGCCATCATGCTGGCGAGAGAACGCGCGCACAAGGCCATCAGGCCACCAGGCAGCAGGCCCAGCAACAACACCAGCGCGCCGTTGGCCGTAAGCACCAGCCGCACGTCCATCGGCGCCTCGATCGGAGCGGTCTGCATGGGCGCATCGAAGTACATCAGTTTGACCACGCGCAGATAGTAGAACGCGCCCACCAGCGACATCATGACGGCAAATACCGCCAGCACGATGTCGCTGGTCTGACCGGACGAGATCAGCGCCTGCAAAACCGACAACTTGGCATAGAAACCCACCATCGGTGGAATACCGGCCAACGAGAACATGCAGATCGCCATGACAGCTGCATACAGCGGACTGCGCTGATTGAGCCCGGCGAAATCAGCGATCTCTTCGCTCTCAAAGCCCTTGCGCGAAAGCAACATGACGACGCCGAATGTCGCCAGCGTGGTCAGCACATAGGTGATGACATAAAACATCGAAGAGCCGTAAGCGTCGGCCGACGAAATGCTGTTGCCATTGATGACACCCGACATCATGCCCAGCAACACAAAGCCCATCTGCGAGATGGTCGAGAACGCCAGCATGCGCTTGATATTGGTCTGCGCGATGGCAGCCAGATTCCCTACCAGCAGCGAGCCAACAGCCAGCACGGCCAGCATCTGCTGCCAATCCACGGCCAATGGCAACATGCCCTCGACCAGCAAGCGGATGAAGATGGCGAATGCGGCCAGCTTGGGTGCGCCACCCACCAGCAACGTCACAGCTGTCGGTGCGCCATGGTAGACGTCGGGAATCCACATATGGAACGGCACGACACCGAGTTTGAAGGCCAGACCGGCAACGACAAAAACCAGGCCAAACACCAACACCTGGTGCTTGATGGCACCGGTGGCAATTGCCTGGGCCACCTGGTTCACGTCGAGTGTTCCGGTAGCGCCATACATCATTGACAGGCCATAGAGCAGGAAACCCGAGGCCATGGCGCCGAGCACGAAATACTTCATTGCGGCCTCGGTG
>JBKJRR010000047.1:0-11817 GCA_046594635.1 Burkholderiaceae bacterium | reverse complement strand
ATTCGTGGCGCAACCACAGTTGCAGCGCATGGCGCAGGTGGTGCAGGCCATCGAATCGGTGGTGGCACTTCCAGCCTACCGAGAGCAGGTCTTGGCTGCTGCACCCCCGATCGCCCGTTTGGGGACGAGCGGGCCGCTGGGCGTCTTCTTCGGCTACGACTTTCACTTGAGCCAAGGCCGGTTGGCGCTGATCGAGGTGAACACGAATGCCGGAGGCGCGATGCTCAACGCGGTGCTCGCGCGCGCCCAGCGGGCCTGTTGCACCGCAGTCGATGACATGGTGCCCACACTGGCGAGTGTGGCCGAATTCGAGCAACACATCGTCGACATGTTTCGCCACGAGTGGCGGCTTGCCAATCTGGCTGGCGCGGTTGGCAAGACAGACATGGCCGAGGCGGTGCGCCCGCTCAAGACCATCGCCATCGTCGACCTGGCGCCCGAAGACCAGTACCTATACCCGGAGTTCCTGCTGTTCCAGCGTTTGTTCGAACGGCACGGCCTGCGCGCGGTCATCGCCGATCCGGCTGCGCTCGAATGGCGCGACGGCGTGTTGTGGCACGGCGAGCTGGCCATCGATCTGGTCTACAACCGCTTGACAGACTTCTACCTGGAGCAGCCCGGCAGCGCCGCGCTGCGTGAAGCCTACCAGCGGCGCGCCGTGGTGCTGACACCGCATCCGCAGGCCCATGCCCTGTATGCCGATAAGCGGCGCCTCGCGCTATTCAGCGATGCCGCCCGGCTGCAGACCCTGGGTGTGCCGCAGGCCACGCAGGACATCCTGCTGGCGCATGTGCCTCACACCGAGGTGGTCGACGCCGCCGATGCGCAGCGTTTGTGGGACGCGCGCCGCAGCCTCTTCTTCAAGCCGGTGGCCGGTTTCGGCAGCCGCGCGGCGTATCGGGGCGACAAGCTGACCAAGCGGGTTTGGCAGGACATCCTTGCTGGAGACTACGTGGCCCAGGCCATCGTCGCGCCAGGGGAGCGGGTCATTGACGGCGCGGACCTGACGGCGGCCGACATGCCGGCCGAAACCGCCGCAGCCACCAAGGCCATGAAGTACGACCTTCGCGCCTACACCTACGGCGGCGCGGTGCAGTGGATGGCCGCGCGACTGTATCAGGGGCAGACCACCAACTTTCGGACACCTGGCGGTGGTTTTGCGCCGGTATACAGCTCTGCCGATGTGTCGGGCGCAAGCGCGCAGGCATGCGCAGGCGGCTGCGCCGACGGCTCCGATCCTCACGCCTCCTATGTCTTCCTGCTCGACGAAAGCAGCGGCGTCCACCCGGTCCCCCATGCCTTGTACGTCGCGCTGGCGCGCGGTGAGGCAACGGCAGATGCATTGGGCGGACAGACCTTGCGCCTGGCCGACTGGTTTGTGCGCCTGAAATGCGGCGCGCCGGACGTTGTCGTCAACGAGACCTACAGCCTGGTGCGTTTCGACGCCCAAGGGCGCGTGGATCCGGCGCACGCACCCAGCGCGGTGCAGCCACCTGCGGCTCCTGCTGAAAACCCCGCGTGGCCTACCACTGCAGAACGCGAGCAAATGCGGGAACTGCTGTTTGGCAAATCCCCATCACCCGATTCGTCGTGTGCGGTAATCGCGGAGAACTGAGATTGGACGGCATGCCCGCGTCAGTGCGGGCGCATCTCTACGAAGCAATCGCGTTTTTCCTATTCAGAGAGGGGGTCGCCACAGCGGTAAAGGCCGGAACTTGCCGGCAGGGCAATGCGCCCAGAAGTGGTTCGCGGCAACTGCCGATACCGCTTAAGGTCAACGCCTAGAGATGCATGGTGCGAGGTACACCGACCGGAATTCATCATACGTGCGGCAGCGCACAGACTGCGGCGTCGCGCCCGTGCATTCTGCGTCCAACGGCAGAACGAAACCACCTGTCGCGCCGCATCTTGGTGCTGGCTGTTTCGCCACGATACAGCGTGACGACACAGTATTTCGAACCTCGATGTTGATGACCCTTCCATGCAGGCGCGCTGGGGCGGACCTGTTTCGACTGCGTATCCGCAAATTTTGGCGAGCAATCAACCAACCGGAAGGAAATTCAGATGTTCAAGACCCTCACGGCAACTTATGCCAGCAAGGCCGCCGTCACCAACGTTGTCAACGAACTGGTGAACGACGGGATCCCGAGCGAGAAGATCTACAGCGACGACACCACGCTGCAGGTCAAAGTCACGGTTCCGGAAACGGGTGTGGCCGGAATGAAGGAAATCCTGAATCGGCACGAGCCGACCAGCATTTCTTGAAGGGCGCAGCGAAAAGCTGCGACCACAGTTGGCAAGTCGGACACCCGTCGTGCGCCACTGCGCACGACGGGTCGCTCAATGCCGCTCGCCATTCCGACAGCCGCTGTTGCCGACCACAAGCGATGTCATAGCGACCGGGAAGGGTGTGCCGTAGAACCCGGGTGAGACCAACTTCTCAGCCATGGCTGACCTGCTCCGCGGGTGCATCGGGTGTCTGGCCGAGATAAAGATGGGGCCCAACTTCGAAGCGCTCGCGGCATTCGCGCGAGCAGAAGTAATGGACGGCGCCGTCGTCGACCGACGACTTGGCGGCACTCGTCTGCACCGACCTGCCGCAAACCGGATCGACGGCGGTCTTGGGCGCAATCCAACCGAGCTGCTTCGGATTGCGCTCCAAGCCTTGCTTGGGCATGACGCGTTGCCCGTGTCCGTCACCCAAGGCGGGGGCACCACGTCCGAATCGCAGCACGACGAAGACGACAACTGCCCAGAGTAGGTAAAAGACCAGCGAGTCCATCGTCACGCTCCTCAGTGCTAGTCAGTGCATGATGTCGAGCGCGACGGATATGTGCTGTAGATCATGTCGCGCCACGATCCATAATCAAATCGTCCGCCCAGTAGCTTCGACGGCCATAGTGTTCGAACAGGCGGGACTCCTGTTGACGGTCCAGGGGTTCGGTGTGCACATAGAGCGGCGAGTCCTTGATGGCTTGACGCGTGAGATCGACCGAGACCGTCGCTTCGAGCCAGCTCACGTTCTCGATCCATTGCGGCGCAATGAGCACCTTATGCCCGATCCACCAGTTGCTCGTGTTGACGACGAGATAGCGGATAACCCAGGTCTCGTCGTCGATGAGCATGCCCTGTACGTGTCCGATGTCGCCGTCGCTCGCATGCATGTAGTAGTGCGAGACGGTGTCGCAACTGCGCAGGTGGGGATCCGCATCTGCCTCGGGCTGCATTTCAACTGGTGCTGCGGTGGCATCGCCCGGCCCGGGCGCCAGGCCTTGCGCGCGGTCGTCACCCCAGCCTGACAGCATCGTGCCGGGGTAGACCCCTGCGCCCCAGTATCCAGCACCGCCCCAATACATCGGAAAGCCATAGTACCCGAGGTAGTCGATCTCATGCTGGCGCGATATCGGCTTGTCGGTATCGATGTCAGGGCTGTTCTTCACTTTCTCCCGGGTCAACGAGACCGGCAACACCCTTTCTGACACACTCGGCTTGCCGACGGCAAAGGGCGATATGAGTACCTTGCGGCTCGACAGCCAACTGCCAGCATCGACGACAAGGTAGCGGACGGTCCAGGCTTCGTCGTCGAAATAGAGGTCCTTTAAATGACCGATGACACCGTCCGTGGCACCGATGGCATAGCCCTCGAGATCATTTATGCTGCGCAACATCGTTTCTCTCCATCAGGTTCGCCCAATCGCGTGTCACAACTGTGCGTGTGGCTGCGGGCGCTGTCTGTTTGTTGCCGCACATACTGAACGAGATACATTTCGCGATCGGGGGGCGGTCACCTACGCAAAGGCAAGGCGTCGCTTGCCGCCGATGGTGAGCCGAGCGGGAGGTTCGGTTTGCTGGAGCTGGAGCTTCGTGGTGCAGCGCACAGACACCCCGAAACACCGCGGGCATAGTATCAAGAGCCGTAACTTCGGTTCAACCTCACTCCACCATCGAGAAGCCACCATGCAAACAGAAGCAATGAACGTGACCGGAATGACTTGCGGCGGATGCGTCAGTAAAGTGACCAAGGCACTGAAAGCAGTGCCCGGCGTTGGGCAAGTGGACGTATCGCTGCCCGGCAGGGCTTCCGTCGACTTCGACGAAAACCAGACATCTCGTGAGCGCCTGCAGTCGGCCGTAATCGGTGCTGGCTACGGGGTCGCGGCCGGCGAAGGCACAACCGCCAGTCAGACCAAGGGCGGATGTTGCGGCTGATCCCTTGAATGGCGACGCGCCGTTTGAGCCAGTGGCAGAGTTTCGTTCCTGGTGGCACTGGGCGAGCCGATGAAAACGATGCCCGCACAGGCTGCTGCTATGCCGGCGCTGCGACCCTGGCAGCTGGTCTGGTTGGCCGCTGCTGTCTTCGTTGTATCGGCCGGCTATGGGGCGCTCCTGCCCCAGTGGCAGGGATGGCTGGCCATTCTCAGTCCCGGTGCGACCTCGGAAGCGGTGTCTCGCCACATCGGCTTTCTCAGCGGCACGTACACGGCTGGCGTACTGGTGGGCGCTCCTCTGTGGGGAATGCTGGCGGATCGCATCGGCCTGGGCCGCGTTCTGCTCATCGGGCTGGTCGGCTATGTGGCCAGCCTGCTTGTGATGCTGGTTCCCCAGTTCGAAACCCTATGGGGCATTTATGCCCTGCGCGCGGCCACCGGCTTTTTCGTGGCAGCCGTCGTTCCGGTCGTCTCGGCACTCGTCGCGGAGCATACGCCGGAGTATCAACGCGCACGCCGCTTCGCCTGGTTGGGTGCCATGTCGCTGGCGGGCTTTCTGTTCGGTCCCGCCCTCAACATCGTTGCCCGATGGGCCGGGTCGTGGGTGGGCGACGGCACGGGCACCGCCGCGCTCACGGCACAGGCCGTTATAGTCCTGTCGGCCATCTTCGGCGCCGTCATGATGCTGGGGCTGGCCCGGACGCTGCCAGAACGCATCGTCGCTTCAGATTCAGACCCGAAGGAGGGAGCTTCGGTCAAGACGGGCCTCACCGCGCTCCTTTGGCTCAGCGGGGCCGTCACGTTCGTGCTGGCGGCGTTTGAGTTGGGCATCGTGCTTCAGGGCCAACTCCATCTCGGCACGTCGCCGCGCGAAGTGGCGATGATGTTCGCGGAATGCGCTCTTGCGATGTTGGCCGTGAACGCTTTACTTTTCTTCACGGCCCTCCTGGACAAGGTGCCCGCGCGCCGCGTCGTCGTGACCGGGCTGGCGTTGGCAGTCGTAGGCCTGACCGCACTCGCCTTGCATCAATCCGACGGATGGATGTATGCGGGGATCAGTTTCACTGCGGTCGGAATCGGACTGATCGTGCCAGTCATCGCATACCGCGCCGCGGGTGCCTCGCGGGGCAGGCTCGGTATCACCATGGGTGGCTTGGCCGCAGCCGCCGGGCTCGGCCAGACGTTTGGGTCGGCTGCTGGAGGCTGGCTGTTCGGCGCAGTGGCGCAGACCAGCTTCGCGTGGTTGGCGGCGCCGTTGGTCGGGATATTTGTGATCCTCCTGGCTCGGCCGGCATGGGGGTCGACCGCTCCAGATGAATCCGGGCCTCGCGCTCCGCGACGATCGATCACTCACGGATAGTGATTTTTTCAGCGAGCCCTTTGACAGCCCTTCATGCTGTCCAGCGCCAGTTCAGAACCTCTGGCATGTCGTCGCCGTGCTCGCCGATGTAGAGCTTGTGGCGTTGCATGGTGGTCTCATAGCGCGCCGTTTCCGCCTCGACCCGGCCGGCCAGCCGAGGGATTCGCTGGATCGCATCCAGCGCGAGCTGGTATCGGTCCAGGTTGTTCAGCACCACCATGTCGAACGGTGTGGTCGTTGTGCCCTCTTCCTTGTAGCCACGCACGTGAATGTTGTCGTGATTGCGCCGCCGATAGGTCAGCTTGTGAACGATCGCGGGATAGCCGTGAAACGCGAAGATCACTGGCTTGTCGGTCGTGAACAGCGCATCGAATTCATGGTCCGCCAAGCCGTGGGGGTGCTCAGACGGCGGCTGCAGAACCATCAGGTCGACGACATTGACAAAGCGGATGCAGATGTCGGGCACATATACACGCAACAGGGTCACTGCGGCCAGGGCCTCCAGCGTGGGCACATCGCCAGCGCAGGCCATCACGACGTCAGGCTCGCCCACATCGTTGCTCGCCCAGGCCCAGACACCCACGCCATCTGCGCAGTGGCGTACAGCCGCATCCATGTCCAGCCACTGCGGCGCCAGCTGCTTGCCGGCAATGATCAGGTTGACGTAGTTGCGGCTGCGCAAGCAGTGGTCGGCCACCGACAGCAGGGTATTGGCGTCGGGCGGCAGGTAGATGCGCACCACATCGGACTTCTTGCTGGCGACGTGGTCGATGAAGCCCGGGTCCTGGTGCGAGAAGCCATTGTGATCCTGCCGCCAGACGTGCGAGGTGAGCAGGTAGTTCAACGACGCTATGGGCTGGCGCCACGGGATCTGGTTGCACACCTTCAGCCACTTGGCATGCTGGTTGAGCATCGAATCGATGATGTGGATGAAGGCCTCGTAGCACGAGAACAGACCGTGACGCCCGGTCAGCAGATAACCTTCGAGCCAGCCCTGACACAGGTGCTCGCTCAGCACTTCCATGACCCGACCGTCGCCACTGAGGTGGTTGTCGCCCTCTTGCACTTCGGCCATCCAGGCTTTGCCCGTCACGTCGTAAAGGTCACCCAGCCGGTTGGATGCGGTCTCGTCAGGGCCGAAGATCCTGAAGTTGGCCGCGTTCAGGTTGAGCTTCATCACGTCGCGCAGGAAGGTGCCCAGCACGCGCGTGGCTTCCGCTTCCACGCCGCCTGGCTGGGGTACCGCCACGGCATGGTCGGCAATGCGTGGCATCGACAGCGGCTGCAACAGCGCGCCGCCGTTGGCGTGCGGGTTGCTGCCCATGCGCCGATGACCGGTGGGCGCCAGATCGGCCAGTTCTTCGAGAAGTTTGCCCTGGTTGTCGAACAACTCTTGCGGCCGATAGCTCTTCAGCCAGTCCTCGAGCTGGCGCACATGCTCCGGTGTCTTGAAAACGGCAATAGGCACCTGGTGCGAACGCCAGGTGCCCTCGACGGGATGGCCATCGACGAACTTTGGCCCGGTCCATCCTTTGGGCGTGCACAAGACGATCATTGGCCAGCGCGGGCGCGCCGGGGTTTGCGTGGCGGGCAACGCTCTCGCCTCGCTCTGGATAGCTCGGATCTGCGCCAGCACCTGGTCCAGCGTGCCAGCCAGCGCTTGATGCACCAGCGACGGATCATCGCCCTCGACGAAGTGCGGCTCGTGGCCGTAGCCGCGCAAGAGGTCGATCAGTTCCTCGCGGCTGATGCGTGCCAGCACCGTCGGGTTGGCGATCTTGTAGCCGTTGAGGTGCAGGATCGGCAGCACCGCACCGTCGCGCGCCGGGTTCAGGAACTTGTTCGAGTGCCAACTGGCCGCCAGTGCACCGGTTTCGGCCTCGCCGTCACCGACAACGCAGGCGACGATCAGGCCCGGATTGTCGAAGGCCGCGCCATAAGCGTGAACCAGCGAATAGCCGAGTTCGCCGCCTTCGTGAATCGAGCCCGGAACCTCGGGCGAGACGTGGCTGGGCACGCCGTTTGGCCAGGAAAACTGGCGAAACAGCCGCTGCATACCATGGCGGCTACGCTCGATGGCGGGATAGTGTTCGGTGTACGAGCCTTCGAGGTAGGCCTGCGCCACCAGCCCCGGGCCGCCGTGTCCCGGGCCGATGACATAGATCATGTTCAGATCGTTGTCCTTGATCAGGCGGTTCAGGTGCACATGCAAGAGGTTCAGCCCCGGCGTCGTGCCCCAATGCCCCAACAGGCGCGTCTTGATGTGCTCCAGTGTCAGTGGAACGTCGAGCAGGGCGTTCTCTCGCAGATAGATCTGTCCCACGGAGAGGTAGTTCGATGCGCGCCAGTAGGCATCCATCTTGTGCAACAGGTCGGCGCTCAGGACATCGGGCATGGCGGACTTTCAATGGTGATGGTGTTCATGAATCAGATGCTGGCGCAATGGCCGCATCAACGATGGATTGTGCGTCTTGCAAGACACGCCGCAGATGCGGCACGCCCTTAAAGCTTTCAGCGTAAATCTTGTAGATGTCTTCGGTGCCCGAGGGCCGTGCGGCAAACCAGCCGCTGGGGGTGATGACCTTGATGCCTCCGATGGGCGCACCGTTGCCCGGCGCCCTGTCGAGCACGCTTTCAATGTTTTCGCCGGCCAGTTGGCCAAACACGATCTGCCGCGGCGTCAATGCCGCCAGTCGCTTCTTCTGTTCGGAGGTGGCCGGCGCCTGGACCCGGTCCGCCACAGGATTACCGAACTCGGCGGCCAGGTCCTGATACATCGCGCCGAGGTCGTGGCCCGTGCGGGCGGTGATCTCGGCCGAGAGCAGTGCGGCCGTGATGCCGTCCTTGTCGGTGGTCCACACGGAGCCGTCACGGCGCAGAAATGAAGCCCCCGCACTTTCTTCGCCGCAAAAGCCCAGCGATCCATCATGCAGCCCATCGACGAACCACTTGAAGCCCACCGGAACCTCCTGCAGCGTGCGGCCGAGCCGAGCCGCCAGGCGATCGATCAGCCGGGTGCTCACCACGGTCTTGCCAATGCCGACCTGTGGCGACCACTGCGGCCGGTGCTGGACCAGATAGTCGATGGCCACCGCCAGATAGTGGTCCGGCGCCAGCAAGCCAGCGCTTGGCGTGACGATGCCGTGGCGGTCGTGGTCGGTGTCGCAGGCGAAGGCGATGTCGAAGCGGTCCTTCAAACTCTGCAGCCGCTGCATCGCGTACTTCGACGACGGGTCCATGCGGATCTTGCCGTCCCAGTCGAGCGTCATGAAGCCGAAAGTCGGATCCACCACGTCGCTGACCACCGTGAGGTCCAGGCGATAACGCTCGGCAATGGCGGCCCAGTAGTGAATGCCCGCACCACCCAGCGGATCGACGCCCATGCGCAGCCTGGCGTTGCGAATCACGTCCATGTCGATCACGCTGGCCAGGTCGCCGACATATGCGCTCAGGTAGTCGTGGCGGTGCGTGGTCGCGGCGTGCAGCGCCTGGGCGTGCGGCATGCGCTGCACACCGTGCAGGCGCGCTTCGAGAAAGACATTGGCATCGGCTTCTATTTTGGCCGTGATGTCGGCACCAGCCGGCCCTCCGTGCGGAGGGTTGTACTTGAAGCCGCCATCGCGCGGCGGGTTGTGCGACGGTGTCACGATGATGCCGTCTGCGCGCCTGTCTCTGCGCCCGCCGTTGTGGGTCAAGACGGCATGCGAGACCGCCGGCGTCGGCGTGAATTCGTCGCCCGCCGCAAGCATCACCTCGACGCCATTGGCGGCCAGAACTTCCAGCGCGCTGGCGCACGCCGGCTCAGACAGCGCATGCGTGTCGATGCCCATGAACAGTGGTCCGGTAATGGCCTGAGACTTGCGGTGATTGCATATCGCCTGCGTGATGGCCAGCACATGCCACTCGTTGAACGAGCGGTCGAATGCCGAGCCACGATGGCCAGAGGTCCCGAACGCCACACGCTGCGCTGCCACCGTCGGGTCGGGCTGGTCGGCGTGGTACGCGGCGACGAGCGCGTCCACATCGATCCGCATCGACGCTGGCGCCCGCTGGCCGGCGAGTGGATTGATGCCGCCTGCCATTTCGGTCATAAAGCCGCGCTTGCGAGCCCGTCGGCTGGCTGGTTTAGGCGATCGATCATGGTGTTGATCCGGCCAGAATGTTGACGGCGCCCGCGGCATCGACGGCACTGTCCAAGCGCGCGGTTTCGAAAGTCCCGACCCAATCGAGCAGCCGAGTGGCGATGTGTTCCACCGCCTCGGCGCGTGTCTTTGTCTGCGCTTGCCAGCCGACGACTGCATCCCAGAAGGTCGTACGTCCGACCGCAAAGCCGATGAATCCGGGGACACCCGCCGCAGTGGCCAGCCATTGGCGCACCTGCGCTGCATCCGCACCGCGGCCGAGCACGATACAGCCGACCGTATCGCGCCCGTCGCAGCGCACCGCTGCGACGATACGCTGGCAGTCATCGCGTTGCGCCAGGCCTTCAACCTTCCAGACGTCAGGCTCGACCCCGGCATTCTGCAAAGTACGTATCGCCTCCTGCATCAGCGTCGGTCGCAGGTACCGGTCGTAGGCCTCCTTGTCGCCATCCAGGCGCTGCAACTGTGCCTCGGTCGCCGGCACCAGCAATTCGAACATGAAGCGCCGCCGGCTGCGCCGGCAGTGCTCCGACAGCTGTTTCAGGCGGCCAACCTGGCGCAGATTCAGATCCCCATCGCCCTGGACGTTGTAGCGAACCAGCGCCTTGGCGAACGTGGGATCGAAGCTTTCGATGTGGCGCGCGAAGTCGGCGCCGTATTCGAACTCGAATTCCTCCGAACCGCTTCGTTCGGTGGACAGCGCGGTGACAAAGCCGCGCCGCCTTGCGTCGCGCAGGATGTCGGCACCGAATTCCTCATCCACGAGAATGCCGCCCGCTTCACGCGGCAGCCCCTTTTCGATGGCCGCCATGAAGCCCTCGTAGATCAGCTGTTTGCTGTCGCTGACACTCGCAACCTGCGGCACCGACAGCGGTGGATCGCGATTGAAAAGGCTCTTGGCGTAAGAATGCCGATGATCGAAGGGCAGCAAATACAGTGCCTTGTCGTATCCGACGGTCATTGATGATGCTCCACCGGCGCAGTTTTTGCGGTTGCCACTTTCGTCGCCGATCCCGCGCTCTTTTCCCGTATCCGCGCCAGCAGCGCGCCCCAGGACTTTGCGAACGCCAGCACGCCATCGCGCTGCAACTGCCCGGCCAGTGCGTCGTCATCAACCCCTTCGCGCCTGAATTCCTCCAGCACCGTTTCGGCCGGGCCGCCATCGGCAGGCAGCGTAGTACCGGGCAAGCCGTGGTCGGCAAAGGCCAGCAAGGTCTTCTCGGGGATGGTGTTGATCGTCTGCGGTGCTGCCAAAGAGTCCACGTACAACGTGTCGCGTGCGGCCGGGTCCTTGGTGGCGGTGCTGGCCCACAGCAGGCGTTGCGGGCGGGCACCTGCTGCGGCCAGCTTGCGCCAGCGATCGGAGTCCAGCAACGCGCAATGCGCCTTGTAGCAACGCATGGCCACGGCGATGCCCAGACGGTTGTGCAACGCAGGCGAGACTTTCTGCTTCACCGCGATGTCCCAGCGGCTGACGAAGAGCGACGCGACGGATTGCACCTTCGGCGACAGCCCGGCAGCGATGCGGCGCTCGATACCGCGCAGGTAGGCTTCGGCAGCTGCCAGGTAGTGCTCGAGCGAGAACAGCAAGGTCACATTGATCGGCACGCCGTCGAAGATGGACTTCTCGATGGCCGGCAAGCCTTGCGGCGTGCCGGGAATCTTGATGAAGAGGTTGGGCCGCGCGGCCCGCGCGTGCAATTGCGCAGCGGCGTGGACGGTGCCGGCCGTGTCACCCGCCAACAGCGGTGAGACTTCGAGCGAGACCCAGCCATCGACGCCGTCGCTGGCGTCGAAGACCGGCCTGAACAAGTCGGCGGCGCGCGTCAGATCCTGCAGCGCGATCTCGAAAAAGGCGTCCTCCTCCGACAACCCGTGCGCGGCCAGAACCTGGACCGCATCGTCATAGCTGGCGCCGCCGCCGATGGCGTGCTCGAAGATCGTCGGGTTGGACGTCAAGCCGGTCACCGACAGATCGGCGATGTAGCGCGCCAGGGTGCCACTGTCCAGCAAGTCACGCGTGATGTTGTCGAGCCACAGGCGCTGGCCCAGGTCGTGCAGTAGTCGGGTGTTGGCGTTCATGGCGTTTCCTGTTTTGCGAGAAGTT
>JBKJRR010000425.1:0-16704 GCA_046594635.1 Burkholderiaceae bacterium | reverse complement strand
AAGTACTTGGCCAGCCGGTCGTCCGCGGTGCGGGCATGCGCCTCCATGCCCTCCAATCGCGAGATGCGCGCAGTGGCCAGCCCGATGTCACGCGCAGCGTCGCGCGTCATCTTCTGCCATGTGAATGTCTTGAGAAATTTGTGCACCGACAGGCCGCCCGAGTAGCGCGCAGCTCCCTTGGTGGGCAGCACATGGTTGGGACCGCTGGCCTTGTCGCCATAAGCCACCGTGGTTTCCTCACCCAGGAACAGGGAGCCGTAACAGGTCAGCTGTTTGAACCACCAGTCGAGGTCAAGGGCCTGCACCTCAAGATGCTCGCTGGCATACCGGTCCGAGATTTGCACGACTTCCTCGCGGGTATCGCACAGCATGACCTCGCCATAGTCACGCCAGGCGGCACCGGCCGCGTCACGCGCAGTGGGCGGCAGCGCATCAATCAGGGCCGGCACGCGCTGCATCACGTCCTCGGCCAGCGCCTTGCTGGTTGTAAACAGCCAGGCTGGGGATTCGTGGCCATGTTCGGCCTGACCCACCAGGTCGCTTGCCACGATGGCCGGGTCGGCCGACTCGTCGGCAATGATGCCGATCTCAGAAGGTCCGGCAAAGACGTCGATCCCGACCTTGCCGAACAGTGCGCGCTTGGCTTCGGCGACGAACTTGTTGCCCGGACCCACGATCACGTCGGCCGGCTTGCCGGTGAAAAGGCCATAGGCCATGGTGGCAATCGCCTGCACGCCACCGAGCGTCATGATCACATCCGCACCGGCCTTGTTGAAGGCGTACATCAGGTAGGGGTGCATGGCTGCGCCACGAAACGGCCCCGAACAGGCGATGATGGTTTTCACGCCGGCGGCCTTGGCGGTGGCCACTCCCATGTACGCGCTGGCGATGTGCGCATAGCGGCCAGCCGGTGCATAACAGCCAGCGACATTGACCGGCAGCACGCGCTGGCCCGCCGTAACGCCGGGGTGCAGCTCGAGCTGGAATTCGGACAGCGAGCGTCGCTGCGCCTGTGCGAAGTCGAACACCTGCTTGATCGCAAAGTCGATGTCGGCCTTGACTTGCGCTGGCACCTCGCGCGCATTCGCCGCAATCTGCTCCGGCGTGACGATCATGTCGCCGGCCCACTGGTCGAGGTCTGCCGCGTATTTGCGCACCGCCGCCTCACCATGCTGCTCGATTTCAGCCAGCATGGTGTTGACAACCTGCTGGGCGGTGGCTGTTTCGGTTTCCGGGGTCTTGTCGGCTTTTTTCAGATACGTGATGGCCACGTTGATCTCCTAGGTAAGGCAGTGCACAGTTCAAGGCAAAGATGCCTTGGTGCACGGCGCAGCGTGCACCAGGCAGGGGACGCGGGCTGGAGACAGACTTCCCTGACCCGGCCCGTCGTCCGGCCCGGACGCCTACTTGGTCGCGTTGGCCATCTCGCGCAGCTTGGGGTCGGCCTGGACCATCTTCATGTACTCGTCAGTCACAAAGTCAGCCACATTCGGTACCTGTTGCACGGCACCGGTCTCGCGCATGAAGCCCGACAACTCGGTGAACCAGCCGTCCATGGCAGAGTTTGTACCGCCACCGGAGCGCGCCATGCTCTTGAGCTGCTGGGCAAGGTTGAAGGTCGGGCGGGATTCAAACTCCTTGTTCATCGCCGCGTCGCTGATGCTCACGCCACCTTTGGCGTAAAAGTCTTTCATCATGCGGATCGACTCGGGGCGGTTCACGCTCATCCAGCTCCAGGCGCGCAAATAGACCGCCAGGAACTTGGCGACGTTTTCGGGATTCTGCTTGGCATAGTCGCCACGCGCGATCAGTGCGCCCGGCACGATGGCGTTGCTGTCCTTGCCGCTGCACAACATCTTGGCGCCCGCCTTCTCCTCCACCGTGTACGTATTGGGCGCCCACATGCCGGCCAGATCGGAGTTGTTGGATGACAGCGCCGAGATGATCTCGGCCTGGCCCATGTTCTTCATCACCACGTCGGACTTTTTCAGGCCATATTTCTTCAGGCAGGCCTGCACCGCAAAATCGGCGGTCGAGTTCTGCGTCAGTGTGATGGTCTTGCCGCGCAACGCGCTGGCAGGATCCTTGGCAAAGTCGGCGGCGGCCTTGGCGCTGCCTACCAGACCGTTGGCGGCCGACTCGTCGTTGGTGATGCCGATGGTCTTGATGCCGAAGCGCACATGGCCCAGCACCGCGGGCACCGAACCGGTGCCGCCCACATCCCATGAACCGGCAGCCGACGCCGCGATCTGCGGCACACCGGCCGGAAACGTGGAGAACTCGGGCGCCAGACCCACGTCCTTCCACCAACCCTTCTCGGTTGCGATGTGAAAGGGCAGCGCCCAGTACAGCGACGGCTGGTAGCTGATCTTGATGGGCGTGAGCGCCTGGGCCTGGGCCACGCTGACCGATCCGAAAATGAGGCTCAGGCCGATAGCAGTCGCCAAAGTGGATTTTTTCATCGCGATGTCTCCTTCGAGTTGGGATTCAATGATCTGTGCCGGCGTGTTCTTCACGCAGCGACTTCCAGATGCGGGTACGCAGATGGACAAAGCTCTCCAGGTCCATCACGTCTTCGATCTTGCTGTGGCGGTCCCAGTCCTCGGACTCGCGGACCGACTTCACATCAAGAATTTCCTTGATCTTGCCGGGGCGGCTGGTCATGATGACCACCCGGTCGGCCAGATAGACTGCCTCTTCCACCGCGTGGGTGATAAACAGCACGGTGCGCGGGTTCTTGCGCGCAAGCTTGACCAATTCCTCCTGCATCACCACGCGGGTCTGTGCGTCAAGCGCGCCAAAAGGCTCGTCCATCAGCAGCACGTGGGGATTGAGCGCATAGGCACGCGCAATCGCCACCCGTTGTTGCATGCCGCCCGAAAGCTGGTGCGGGTAGGCGCTCTCGTAACCCTTGAGGTTCATCAGGTCTATGTAGTGGGCGATCAGCTTCTCGCGCTCGTCCCGGCTCAAGCCTTTGCTGCGCAGACCGAAGTCGATGTTTTCATGCACCGACTTCCACGGAAACAGCGCGAACTGCTGGAACACGACTGCGCGATCCGGCCCGGGCTCCTTCACGACAACGTTGTTCACCTTCACCGCGCCGGTGCTGGGAAACTCCAGCCCCGCGGCCATGCGCATGCAGGTGGTCTTGCCGCAACCCGACGGGCCCACGATAGCCACGAACTCCTGGTCCTGCACCGTGAGGTTGATGCCGTCCAGGATGAGGAAGTCCTTGCCGTCGCGCTGAAACACCCGGGTGACGTCGGTGAACTCAATGGTTGCCATGGCGTTGCTGTCTTTCGGTTTGCACGCTTGGGGCTCAGGCGTTTCGGTGTTTGAGGAGCCGGCGCTCCAGCCGGCGGATCAGCACGTCGATGACCACGCCAACCAACCCGATGGCGATCATGCCGGCCATCACGGTGTCGGTGGCAACTGCGCTTTGGGCACGCACGATCAGATTGCCCATGCCGCTGCTGGCCACGATCAGTTCTGCGCCGACCAGCGACATCCAGCCCAATCCAGCGCCGATGCGCAGGCCGGCAATGATGGACGGCACCGCTGCAGGAAACAGCACCTCGGTGATGGTCCTGAAGTTGCCCACGCCCAGCATGCTCGCAGCCTCCAGGAATCGGATGTCCACGTTTCTGGCGCCCCTGTATGCATTGATCAGGCAGGGCGGGAATGCGCCCGCAAAGATGATCAGGGTGGGGCCACCGACGCCGGTGCCGAACCACAAGGCGGCAAACGGAACCCAGGCCACCGGCGCGATGAAGCGCAGCCCGTCGAAGAGCGGGGTGACGATGTCATCGAGCAGCCGGAACCAGCCCATCGCCAGCCCCAGTGGAATGCCGATCAGCGCGGCCAGGCCAAAACCCATGCCAAATCGCTGCAGGCTGGCGAGCATGTGATCGCCCAGAACGTAGCCCGCAAATGGGTTGAACAGCAGATCGATGAACTTGGCCAATACCTCGTGCGGCATCGGCAGGAACTGCGGCGGCGCGAAATGCAGCACGCGGGCCAGGTACCAGAAGGCGAAGAACCCGATTGTCCCGATCGCGGTAAGGCGCCAGAACTGGCTGCGTGAAATCTGCTCGTTCATGCCGCCACCCGCCCCTTGCGCCAAGGCATGGCCCGGTTTTCCAGTTGACCCAGCAGCCAGGTGGTCGCCGCGCCGCACAGACCCACGAACACCATGGCCACCAGAATCATTGCCGGATAGATATCCTGAGCGGCCTGGTTGAGGATGCTGCCCAGACCATACAGCGCACCGATGAGCTCGGCTGCGACCAGCGTGGTCCAGCTGGCCTGCAGGGACAGGCGCAACCCGGTGAAGATCATCGGCAGGCTGCCGGGTACCAGCACCTCGGCCACCATGCGCCAGCCCTTGATGCCCAGCATGCGCGCGGCCTCCATCATCGGTGCCTCGATGTTGCGCACACCGGTGTAGCTGTTGATCACAGAAGGTACAAAGGCCGCGACGAAGATCACGAGAATCTTCGAGCCGTCGTCAAGGCCCAGCCAGACGATGGCCAACGGAATCCAGGCCAGCGGCGGTATCGGCCGCAACAGCAGGAAGGCCGGATTGATCAACGCCTCGGCTCGCCGCGAATAGCCCATGAGCAGGCCCAGCGGCACACCCACACCAACGGCCACCGAGAAACCCATGGCCACCAGCTGCAGACTGTGAAACACGTGCTGGTGCAGTTTTCCATTGCCATAACCTTCGACCTGGATAAAGCTGAAGGCAGCCCACACTTCATTCGGGCGGGGAAACCGGGCTGGACTGACAAGACCAGCGACGGTGGTGGCCAGATACCAGAACACCAGCAAGACGATCACCGTGGTCAGACCAACCAAGGTTCTTCGGGATGTCTTTTGCGCGTTCAGGGACACTTCGGATCCTTTGTCCTGGGTGCTCGCCAGTGGCTTTTCGATGGGATAGATATCTGCAAGGTAGAAATGTAAGCGCTTGCAGTTACTTTGCCGTCAACGGCAATGGCTGTCAATACCTGAAGAGATGCTCTCGAACAAATTAAGGGAAAACACTTACCATATTTTTCGCAAGCGCTTACATTCAAGGGCACGACCCGCTGAAGTTATGGCATGCTGGACATCATGAACCAGCGCATCACCATCGAGGATGTTGCCGTAATGGCGGGAGTATCCACCGCCACCGTGTCACGCGTGCTCAGCAGGCCCGAGGTCGTTCGCGCGAGCACACGCGAGCAGGTGATGTCAGCGGTGCGCCAGCTTGACTACCAACCTGACGCCTCCGCGCGTGCGCTGGCCTCCGGTCGGACCCACACCGTTGGTTGTGTCATTCCCACGCTGGACCACGCCATCTTCGCGCGCAGCACCCAGTCCATGCAAACCACCCTGGCACGTGCGGGATACCAGCTGCTCGTTGCCAGTCACGAATACGACCCGGCAATCGAGTTCGAGGTGGTACGGGTGCTGCAGCAGCGCGGCGTAGACGCGCTGGTGCTGGTGGGTACTGACCATTCGCCTGGACTGTGGAAGGCGCTGCGTGCCTGGGACAAACCCAGCTTGCTCACCTGGTCGTGCGATGCACGGCTGCCCTCGATCGGATTCGACAACGAAGCTGCGGCCCGTGTGGCGACCGAGCACCTGCTCTCGCTGGGGCACAGGCGAATCGGCGTTATCTCCGGGCTCACGTCACACAACGACCGCGCACGCAGCCGCATCGAAGGTGTGCGCCAGGCACTCGGGCAGGCCGGACTCAAGTTGCTGCCCAGCCTGCTGACCGAACAGGTGTTCAACCTGAATGGCGGACGCAGCGGGTTGCAGACGCTCATGGCAGCGCGCCAGCCACCTACCGCCATCTTCTGCGGCAACGACCTGCTGGCCACCGGTGCCCTGCTCGAAGCACAGCGCATGGGCCTGAAGGTGCCGCGTCAGCTCTCGATCTGCGGCATCGACAACCTTGAACTGGCCGAAGCCATCAACCCTGGCCTGACCACCATCAACCTGCCGACGCAGGATCTCGGCCGCATTGCGGCGAACAGCATACTTTCGGCGATTGCCGGCGAAACGATTGCCGCACAGTCGTTGCTGCCGTTCGCACTCATCGTGCGCGGCAGCACCGCGGTAGCGCCCAAGTAGCATTGCGGGTGGTGGGCTTGCACTCACCCGTGCGCACCGTCATTGGCAAGACCGCAACGTCGTCGCGCCGGCAGAAACCGGCAACCAGTGCGTCATGCGCCGACACAGGCCATCGACACACAGTTCGTAATCGGGCACAAACTCCGAACGCGCCAGCACGATCTCGCATCGCCACGGGTCGGCCAGGCGGTAGCGCCAGACACCATCAACCAGCGTCGAACCATCTGGCGGCTCCATGCCCAGCACCACTACACGGCGACGGATGGGAGTCTCTACTTTGGACCTGCAGTCTCCTGCAAAACTGATTGAATGGGGAGGTGCGCGCGAACGCGCGCGCCGCGATCTTAAAATCTGACAGGGCGCCCTTGGTACGGAATCGGGAATACCCGCTGCAGGGACTCAGCGCTGCCGAGCCATGGCCACTTGCTGCACGATGGCCCATGCCCAAACGGTCGTGCCA
The DNA here is from genome assembly GCA_046594635.1 of Burkholderiaceae bacterium. Classification (GTDB taxonomy): domain Bacteria; phylum Pseudomonadota; class Gammaproteobacteria; order Burkholderiales; family Burkholderiaceae_C; genus CAISIP01. Next base: position 10,121 of record JBKJRR010000425.1, on the reverse strand, counting down.
ATCACGGGCATTCCATTTCATGCCACGGCGCCGGGTTTGGCCTCCAGCGGCAAGCCGGCCTTGCACCAGCCATCGATGCCCCCCCGCAGAAACCGCACGTCGCGCCCCTGGGCCCGCAGCCGCAACGCCGTCGCGCGACACACCTCGTGGCCGTAGACGCAATACACCACCAGCGGCTGAGCGGGGTCAATGGCATCTGCCCAGCTGTCGACCATTGCCGGATCGCGCCACTGTGCCCCTGGCAATATTTGCGTGGCGCTGTCAAAGACGCCAACCCGCCGCACGTCCAGCACGGCGGCATCACCCAGTTCGTCCGACGTCACCCCGAACGTGTCACTGGCGCCCTCGACCGCATGCTGGTAGCGCAGGTAGACGGCGTCCCAGTTCAGGTTGGCCATGAAGGCGTCGACCCAGGCGGATGCATTGGCGCCGAAATCCATGTGATAGGCGTGTTCATACATGTCCAGCGCCAGAACGGGCATGCCGCCGGCCAGCGCTTGCGTGTGGTCGGCCGCCCACTGATTGACCAGGCGACCCTCGCGCGGCAGGAAGGCCAAGACCACCCAGCCAGATCCGCCGCCCAGCGCGCAGCCCATGGCTACAAATTCATCATGCCACTGCTGCACGCCGCCAAAACTGGCCTTGAGCGCCAGTTCCATCGCCGGCACCATGCCTTTGCCGTTGCCGCCCATGGAGGCGAAATGCAGCTCATGGAGCAGCATGGAATTACAAGCCATCAGTTCTTCGCGCTTGAGACCGTTCCACTCGAAACCTGGCGCGGTTGCGACTGGCAATTCCCGCAGACGCGTGCGGATCGCATTGAGTCGCTTGACCGCACCGCTGTAGTTGTTGGTGTGGTGGCTACGCAGCAACTTTTCCGACAGGCCCGGCACGGCCGCGGGGTCAAATGGCAGAGGTTGGCTCAGGACATTCATCTACATGCTCCTTAAAGAGTCGGCAACAGAAAGCGACTTGCCAGGCCAACCAAGGCACAGGTCGCGATCACCGTCATCACGCCGACCTTGAAGCGAAACAGTGCCAGCACGGCCAGCACGGTGATGGCCGCCGACACCCCATCGATGGATCCGGCAAAGCCCTGCGGCCACCACACATGCCAGGCAAAAAACAAAGCCAGATTCAGAATCACCCCTACGACCGCCGCCGTAATGGCTGTCAAGGGCGCGGTGAACGACAGGTTGCCATGGGTCGTCTCGATCACCGGGCCGCCCGCAAAAATCAACACGAAGGACGGCAAAAATGTGAAGAACGTGACCACGGTCGCTGCCAGCGCGCCTCCCAAAAAAAGCGAGTCCGGCCCCAGCACCTGTTTCAGCCAGCCCCCGACAAAACCGACATAGGCCACGACCATGATCAACGGCCCGGGCGTGGTCTCGCCCAGCGCCAGGCCATCGATCATCTGCACGGCGCTCAGCCACTGGTGCTGCTCGACCGCGCCCTGGTAGACATAAGGCAATACCGCATAAGCGCCACCAAAGGTCAGCAATGCGGCCTTGGTGAAGAACCAGCCCATCTGAGACAAGACGCCCTGCCAGCCCCACACCAGGCCCAGCACCAGCATGGCAGCGGCCCACAACGACACCGCCAGCAGCAGCATCCGGATCAATCGCGAGCGCGAGAACAGTGCGTGCTGCGGCGTCGGCGTGTCGTCGTCGATCAGCGCCGGACCGAATCCTTTGTCAGTGCCTCCATGACCCTTACCCACCGCAAACGCGGCAGGCTTGAGCTTTCCGCCCACGAAACCGACCAGCGCAGCACCCAACACGATGGCGGGGAACGGCAACCGCAACGCGAAGATTCCCACGAAAGCCACCGCGGCGATGGCCCATAACCAGGCGTTCTTCAATGCACGGCTGCCGATGCGCCAGGCCGCATGCAACACCACCGCGGTGACCGCCGGCTTGATGCCATAGAAAATGCCTGCCACCACTGGCAACTCACCAAACACCAGGTAGATCCACGACAAGGTGATCAGGATGAACAGGGAGGGCAACACGAACAAGCCTCCCGCGACCAGTCCGCCCCAGCTGCGGTGCATCAACCAGCCGATATAGGTGGCCAGCTGCTGCGCCTCCGGCCCCGGCAGCACCATGCAGTAGTTCAGCGCATGAAGGAACCGCTTCTCGCTGATCCAGCGCCGGCGCTCGACCAGTTCGGTGTGCATGATCGCGATCTGACCGGCCGGCCCGCCAAAGCTGATGAAGCCCAGCTTGAGCCAGAACCAGAACGCCTGCGCCAGACTGACGGCGGCCGGCGCTTCTCCCTTGCCGGTTGTGGGGGCAGCGGCAGCAGATCGGGTCATGGCGCGGAAAGTCCTCTTGTGGTGGGCATGACGGGCATCGCGTACAGGGCGTCAAACACCGCGCCAGCGGCCAACAACAACGCATCATCGTCGGGGTGCAATTCGCGCAAGCCGCCCAGCACCGCCGCCAGGCCCGCGGCATATGGCGTCGGAATGCCGCCTGCGTCCAGGAAGTGGACCGTGGCGGCCAGCGGCAGAAGTCTCGGGTCCTGCTCCAGACCGAAGCCGGCCATCAGGACCTCGAATGTGACCCGGTTGCCAACATGGGTGAACCGGGCGTCGTTGAAATCGAAACCGATCGCGCCACGCGGCGCCTTGGAAGTATCCGCAAGCCAGAGGAATCGCGCCTGCGGATCGATGAACCGGCGGATCAGCCAGGCGCTGGCCAGTCGGTCCACCCAGGGCCTGGCCCGCGTAGCCCAGCGCTTGCTCTGGAAAGCCTTCGCGTCGACACGCAACACGTCACCTGCAATCGGCTGGGGCTCGCCGCCCGAAAAGCGCGCGTCCAGTGCCTGGCGCAACTGCACCAGTTCGTCCTGCGCCTGCAGCGCAGCCTCGGCGGGAAAGTAGTCGATCCGCGCGATCGCCTGCAAGGCTTCGGAAACACCCCGCAGCCGGCGGCGTGCCTCTGTCTCGCTCATGCCATCGAGTTCGGCAAACACCCCGCGCACGGATTGCTGCCAGTCCACATAGGCGTCGCTGCGACTGAATTGCGCCAGCAGTTCCCGCTGCTGCCCATGATCGCGTGGCGACAACTCCATCACGGACGCGTTGCCACCGTGTTCCTGCACCTGCCCGGCCAGGGCTTCGAGTGCCGACGCATGGGTCAGCGGCAACACATAGGCCCCATCGCGCAACGCCACACACCCTAGCGCCTTGAGCGCACGCCAGATACGCAGCCGCACGGCACTTGGCTGGGTCGGCAAGGTGACGATCAGAATCGCAAATTTTGACTCAACTAATTCAGTCATTGATTCAACTATTACACAATTGGAAGATGGCGGCAAGCCTATTTCGCAGTCGCTGGCAATCAGTTCGCCCTCCTCAAAACAACTCGCGCCCATGGCGCGATTCACGCGCCCGTGAAAATTTCATCCAAACCGGCAACCGGCTGCGGCCCTATGATGGCCGCAGCGGATCGATCAGGAGTCCCGACCACCATGTCAACCGAAACTCTCACCCTACCGACCACATCGCGCTCCGAACGCTCGAAACGCCAGCAGGCCGTGGTGCAGGCGCTGGAGTCGGCGCTGCCCGGGCATTGCCTGCTATGGAATAGCGAAGACACCACGCCCTATGAGTGCGATGGCCTGACGGCCTACCGCCAGCGCCCACTGGTCGTGGCCCTGCCAGAGACACTGGCGCAGGTGCAGGCCGTGCTTCGGATCTGCCACGACATGGATGTGCCGGTGGTGGCGCGCGGCGCCGGTACCGGGCTGTCGGGCGGCGCCATGCCGCATGCACTGGGCGTGACGCTCAGCCTGGCCAAGTTCAACAAGATTCTGCAACTCGACCCGCTGGCGCGTACCGCGCGGGTCCAGAGCGGCGTGCGCAACCTGGCCATCAGCGAGGCAGCGGCGCCTCTGGGTCTGTATTACGCCCCCGACCCGTCGAGCCAGATCGCCTGCACCATTGGCGGCAACGTGGCCGAAAACTCCGGTGGTGTGCATTGCCTGAAATACGGCCTCACGCTGCACAACGTGCTCAAGGTACGCGGTTTCACCATGGACGGCGAGGAACTGGTGTTTGGCTCCGACGCGCTCGATGTCGGCGGTTACGACCTGATGCCGCTGCTGGTCGGCTCCGAAGGCATGCTGGCTGTGATCACCGAAGTCACCGTCAAGCTGGTGCCCAAACCCGCATTGGCGCGCTGCATCATGGCCAGTTTCGATGACGTACGCAAGGCCGGCGACGCGGTGGCCGCGGTGATCGCCGCCGGCATCATTCCGGCCGGGCTGGAAATGATGGACAAGCCGATGACCGCTGCGGTCGAGGACTTCGTGCACGCCGGCTACGACCTCACAGCCGAGGCGATCCTGCTGTGCGAGAGCGACGGCACGCCCGAGGAAGTCGAGGAGGAAATCGGCCGCATGAAGGACGTGCTCACGCACAACGGCGCAACGGCCATTGCAGTGAGCCGCGACGAGGCCGAACGGCTGCGTTTCTGGAGTGGCCGCAAGAACGCGTTCCCGGCAAGCGGGCGCATCAGCCCGGACTACATGTGCATGGACTCAACGATTCCGCGCAAGCGCCTGGCCGACATCCTGCTGGCGATCCAGCAGATGGAGAAAAAGTATCAGCTTCGCTGCGCCAACGTGTTCCACGCCGGCGACGGTAATCTGCATCCGCTGATTCTGTTCGATGCCAATGACGCCGACCAGCTGCGACGCTGCGAACTGTTTGGCGCCGACATCCTGGAAACCAGCGTTGCCATGGGTGGCACGGTGACCGGCGAGCACGGTGTGGGCGTGGAAAAGCTCAACTCCATGTGCGTGCAATTCAGCGCCGAAGAAAACGCCCAGATGCTGGGGGTCAAGGCCGCATTCGATCCCAAGGGCCTGCTCAACCCCGGCAAGGTGATCCCCACACTGCAACGCTGCGCCGAATACGGCCGCGAGGTGGTGCGTGGCAACAAGCCCCGCAACCCGGCATTCGCCAACTTGCCCCGCTTTTGAGCTGAAGACGGATCGCACGCGCTCGCGCATGCCGGCGCGGAGCCAAGAGCGCCGCGCCGGGCTGCCCCAAGCAAGCGCGCACCGCAGGGCGCAGGTTGCCAGGTGAACGCACGGGTGTCGCGCTGTTGCAAGTGGTTGCGTCTTGTCGCAATTTGCTGAGCCGCAATGGACTTTTGACCTTGTGCCCCCCGCGCGTGTCGTGCCATAGTGGTCACGCAGGCAGGTCGATCGGGCCGGCCCTGCGCATAACTCCATCCGTTGCGGCCCATTCAGCCACGCCGCCACCCCGACACAGGATCACACATGGAAACTCCCGCAGGTTATCCTGCAGGTTCGGACGGCACCAGTGTTCGCCTGGCATGCCCACGCTGCGGCGACCACCTGGTGCGCGTGCGTCGGCGCCTGCTCGACCGGCTGCTCAGCCTGTTCGCCACGACGCATCGGTACCGCTGCCGCAAACACGGTTGCCGGTGGGAAGGCACATTCCGGGTGGCCGCTTCCGATCCGGCGCGCTGACACACACCGTTCCGAGGCGGCGGCAGTCCGGGCATTAATATCAACGGGCCATCCCCGGAGCACTGCCTATGACTGCCACTCGCACGGAATCCGACAGTTTTGGTCCCATCGAGGTTCCCGCGGACGCCCTGTGGGGCGCCCAGACCGCGCGCAGCCTGCAATTTTTCGCCATTGGCGAACAGCGCATGCCCTTGCAACTGGTTCACGCGCTGGCCTGGATCAAATGGGCCGCGGCAAAGGTGCATGGCGAGTTGGGTTTTCTTGCACCCGCACGAGCCCAGGCCATCGCAGACGCCGCACAGTGGGTGGCCCAGGGTGGTGTCAACGATCAGTTTCCGTTGTCGGTCTGGCAGACCGGATCGGGCACCCAGAGCAACATGAATGTCAATGAAGTGATCGCGACGCTGGCCTCGCGTGCGCTGGGCGCGTCCGACCCATCGGAAAAACGCGTGCATCCCAACGACGATGTGAACATGGGACAGTCGTCCAACGATGTCTTTCCCAGCGCCATGCACATTGCGGTGGCGACCCTGACCACACGCAACCTGCTGCCGGCACTGGCACTGCTGCGCAGCGCGCTGGCAGCCAAGGCCGCACAGTTCGCCGACATCGTCAAGATCGGTCGCACGCACTTGCAGGACGCCACCCCGGTGCGACTGGGCCAGGAGTTCGGCGGCTACGAAGCCCAGTTGCAGTTGTGCGAGCTGCAGATCCAGCATGCCTTGCAGGCCGTCCAAACGCTGGCCATCGGCGGCACCGCAGTAGGCACCGGATTGAATACCCATCCCGAATTCGGCTCGCGTGTTGCTGCCAAGTTGTCGCAACACCTGGGCATGCCGCTGCGTCAGGCGGACAACCTGTTTGCCGCCATGGCCGGTCACGAGGCGCTGGTCGCCTTGCACGCCGGCTTGAGGATGCTGGCGATCGCACTGACCAAGATCGCCTGTGATATCCGGCTCATGGGCAGCGGCCCGCGCGCCGGACTGGGCGAGTTACAGCTACCTGAGAACGAGCCCGGCAGCTCAATCATGCCGGGCAAGGTCAATCCGACCCAGGTCGAGGCGCTGACGATGGTGTGCGCCCAGGTTTTCGGCCATGACGCAGCGATCGGATTCGCCGCCAGCCAGGGCCATTTCGAACTCAATGTGTACAAACCTCTGATCGCCTGTGACACGCTCGACAGTCTGCGACTGCTGGCCGATGCGATGCGCAGTTTCGCGCGCCACTGCGTAGCCGGCATCCAGGTCAACGAAGCACGGGTCGGACAATTGCTGCAAAGCTCGCTGATGCTGGTGACCGCCCTGGTGCCCCATATCGGCTACGACCGTGCCAGCCGCATTGCCAAACATGCGCACCAGCAAGGCAGCAGCCTGCGCGCGGCGGCGCTGGATCTGGGCGAGTTGACGCCAGCGCAATTCGATGCCTGGGTCGACCCCCTGCAGATGCTGGCGCCGCACGCCAGCAGCAAACCCGCTTGACGATTTACGCCGTTCTGTGTTGCCCACCATCAGTTCGGGGCGACTTGGGTGCGCGCAATCGGCAAACAGGGTCCACCGTCACAGTTCGGACAGGTTCAGCGCCAGCGCTCCCCGGCCTCGACCTGAGGCGGTTTGCACAGGGCCGGCCGGACCGCCGCCAATGTCGCCGCCAGTCGCGCCGAGCCATTGCCGTGGATTACTGAAAATGGCAGACCATGGTCGACCAGCACAGCACGCAAATCGTTGTCGATCAACTGCCGCGGCTGCGGCCCATCACGTTGAAACCCGTCCGCCACCCAGGGCAGATCCAGTGCGGTGAGCAGTGTTGCGGCATAACACCGCTGCGTCGCGATGGCATGCGGATAAAGGCTGGTGTCCGAGAACAGGCGCTCGCTGTACACCGCGGTCATCAGCGCACTGGTGTCGGCAATCACGATCGCATGGTTTCGCGCGGCCTGCGCAATATGCTGCGTCTGCGCATCGGCAATGCCAGGCTGCTCGTCAGCGCGTGGCGTGCGCCCATGGGTCTCACAGAACAGGCGCAGATATTCGGGCACAACCACCACATCATGGCCCTCGTCCAGCAAAACCTGACACAAGGCTTTGGCGAGCCACGACTTGCCGGTCGACTCGGCCCCCAGCAGCACCAGCACCTTCGCCGATTCAGCAATCACCATACCCCTCCTGTCTCTGCTGTCCACAGCCCTGTTTACGGCAGCGCAAAGCCCTGGTCCGGGCGCCGTCAGGCTCTACACTGCGAGGCCCGATGCATAGTATCTCCCCATGACCGAGCCGGTCCGCCTGTCCAAACGCCTGTCCGATATGAAGGGCTGCTCGCGCCGTGAGGCCGAGTTGTACATCGAAGGCGGATGGGTACGCGTCGACGGCCGGGTGGTCGAGATACCGGCGTTCAAGGTGTCCGGTGAGACCGTCGAACTCGACGCCAAGGCGCGGCTGGAGCCGGCAGCAGCCGTCACGTTGCTGCTGCACAAGCCGCCCGGCCTCACCTGGGATCACAGCACCACACCCGCGCGCCAGCTGCTGGTGCCACCGAACCACTGGTCGGGCGACAGCCACCATGCGCCGCGATTGTTGCAACGCCACCTCAATGTGCAAAACAGCGTAACGCCTCTGGAGACCGACGCCAGCGGGCTGATGGTCTTCACCCAGGACTGGCGCGTCGAACGCAAGCTGGTTCATGACGCCGCGCTGGTCGAACACGAACTCACGGTCGATGTCCGCGGCGGCGTGTCGGCCGCGCAGCTGGACCAGCTCAACCGCACGCCGGTGATCGATGGCCGCGCGATGTTGCCCGCCCGGGTCAGCATCAACCGCCAGGCGGACGGCATCACCGGCCTGCGTTTTGCCGTCAAGGGCCACCGGACGGGGCAGATCGCGCAAATGTGCGCCGCGGCCCGCCTGCAAGTGGTCGCGATGAAGCGCCTGCGCGTCGGCCGGATCGCGATGGCGGCAATGCCAGTGGGCCAGTGGCGTTACCTGGCGCCCTTTGAGCGTTTCTGAAACCTTGTGTGCCAGACCAACAAATTGCGTAGCAATTTTTGCTCTGGCTCCAACACTTCATCGGAAGTCCGGCTGTCCACCTTGTGTGCCAGACCAACAAATTGCGCAGCAATTTTTGCTCTGGCTCCAACACTTCATCGGAAGTCCGGGCTCACCCCCGCACTCGCCGCCTATCCTCAACCCCGTTCGGTCCGTTATGCAGATTCGTCAGCACATGCTCCTGGTGCCGCAGCCGCCATGACAACATCTTGTGCGCCATTTCCAGCATCACGGCCTGGTGGGCCGGGTCGCGTGACAGGTCATTCAACTCCCAAGGGTCGTTGTTCAGGTCAAACAGCAGCGGCGGCAAGGCGGCAAAAAACACGTATTTCCAGCGCACGCCACGAATAATGGCCAGCTGGCACTGGTCGGGCATCAGGCCCAGGGACGCCTCGGCATCGAGCCCGCTATAGGGTCCGGAGCGGAAGTCCAGTTCCATGTGCGCATCCTGGCGCCAGTGTTGCGGCGTGTGGTGCTCCAAAAACGGCCGCAGCGACCGGCCATCACACTGCGCCGGAATCTCCAGCCCCAGCCAGTCGAGCAAGGTCGGCATCAGGTCGACCGATTCGGTGAACGCGTCGACCTGGTGGCCCCGACCTGCATCGCTGGATGCACGCGGGTCGCGCACGATCAGCGGGATGTGAAAGCTCGGGTCAAAAAACATCTCCTTGCCCCAACCATGGTGGTCGCCACCCATTTCACCGTGGTCGCAGGTGAAGACGATCAGCGTATGGTCGTATTCGCCGGTGGCCTTGAGATGCGCCACGATGCGCCCGATCGCGTCGTCGACCTCGTTCATCATGCCGTAGTAGCAGGCGCGCATCTGACGCAGCTCCAGCTCGGGCATGTCGATCAGGTGGTTCGGGTTGTGCTCGTCATAGTGATTCGGGCGTGCAAGGGATTCGAGCCACTGCGCTACATGCGGATGTAGCGCCGCCTCGTCGGCCGGCGTCGCCTGGCGATGCGGCATCGGCACGTCCGCCGGGTCGTAAAGGGCGTTGTACGGCTCAGGCGCAATCACCGGCGGATGCGGGCGCAGGAACACGCAGTGCATGAACCAGTCGTCCTGGCGATGGTCGCCCAGCCATTCGATGACCCGGTTCGCCATGAAGCTGGTGTCACTGTCTTCGGCCTTGTACAGCGTCGGAATGAAGCGGTGGCCACGGTCCTTGGGGAGTTCGAAGCCCGGGCGCGGCTGGTAGACGTCGTGCCGGCCCTCAAACGCGTAACCCTTGGCGCGCAGGTCGTTCATCCAGGCCGCCATGTAGTCGGGAAACAGCAAACCAATGTGGTAACCAGGCAGTGGACCCTCGAAGCTGCGCAAGGCCGGATCCCGCGGATCCAAGCCACGCGGGTCTTGGGACGTGTCGGTGTAACCGAACAACATCGGGTCGATGCCGGCCTTGCGCACCTCCTGCGCGATATTGGTATGGCGCCGATCCAGCGGGGTGCCGTTGCGCCCCGAGCGGTGATTCATCAGATACAGCCCGGTCTGCAGGCTGCTACGTGCGGGGCCACACGGCGCGGTCACCGTGAAATGTTTCTTGAACAATACGCCGTCACGCGCCAGCG
>JBKJRR010000456.1:0-9598 GCA_046594635.1 Burkholderiaceae bacterium | reverse complement strand
GCGGCTTCGAGCTTCTTGCCTAGGTTTTCTATCGCGACAACATTGGGATATCCCGGCCGGTGCCCAGACCGTGCTCAAGGCGGCCGACGTGCACCCGCCGGGATATCCCAATGTTGTCGCGATAGAAAACCTAGGCAAGAAGCTCGAAGCCGCGACGAACGGCAAGTACAAGCTCCTGATGTTCCCCGCCGGCGTGCTCGGGAGTGAAAAGGAGATGATCGAGCAAGCTCAGATCGGCGCATTGCAGATTGCGCGCATTTCACTTGGCCCGATGGGGCCCGTGGTGCCTGACGTCAACGTCTTCAACATGCCTTTTGTGTTCCGCGATGAGGCGCACATGCGTGCAGTCATCGACGGACCTATCGGCAAGGAACTGCTGGACAAGATCACGGCCAGCCCAGCACGACTGGTGGCATTGGGTTGGATGGACAGCGGCTCGCGCAGCCTTTACACCAAAAAAGAAATCAAGAGTCCTGCCGACCTCAACGGCCTGAAGATCCGTGTCATGGGCAACCCATTGTTCGTCGACACGATGAACGCCATGGGTGGTAACGGCATCACCATGGGGCACAACGACACCTTCAGCGCATTGCAGACCGGTGTCGTCGACGGCGCCGAGAACAATCCTCCCACCCTATTCACGGCTAACCACTATACGGCGGGTGTGAAGTACTACACCCAGACAACGCACCTGATCATTCCTGAAATCTTCGTGATGTCGAAGGTGACCTGGGACAAGATGAGCAAGGACGATCAGGCCATGGTGATGAAGTTTTCGCGTGAGGCCCAGATGGAGCAACGTGTCTTGTGGGACAAGAGCGTCGCAGAGTACAGCGGCAAGCTCAAGGCCGCCGGCATCCAGTTCGTGAGCATCGACAAGAAGCCGTTCTATGACGCAACTGCGCCGGTGCGCGCCAAGTACGGCGCGCAATACGCTGACCTGATCAAGCGAATCGAAGCGGTCAAGTAAGTCCCTCTCAACGCCAGCCGGACCGTGCGGGCCCTTGGGCCCGTACGCAACGGCGCTGTGTGCCCACAGAGCGGTAGGAACCATGATGAAATACACAATTCTCCGTCTATTGGACGGCGTCTACCTGGCCTGCATTTGGGTCTCAGGTATTGCCATCCTGTTTATGAGCCTGATCATTCCTTGGGGCGTATACGCACGCTACGTACTGGGAACCGGCTCGAACTGGCCTGAACCCGTGGCTGTCATGTTAATGGTTACATTCACGTTTTTCGGTGCCGCGGCCGGTTACCGGGCCGGTTCCCATATCGCGGTGCAGATGCTCACGGATCGGTTACCCATAACACTGCGCTGGTTATGCGACAAACTGGTCGACGTGACGATGGTCGGCGTATGTGTCTTCGTGATGGTCTGGGGTGGCAAGTTGTCCATGGAAACCATGATCCAGTACATCGCAGACTTGCCCTGGATGCCGGTGGGCCTCACCTATGCGCCGCTGCCCGTTGGTAGCTTCCTGACCTTGCTGTTCGTGCTGGAAAAGGCGTTCTGGGGCTCGCAGGCGCATCGCGACGTGGTCACGTTCGATCACGAAGCCACCGCGGTGCCGGTGGAGGTGAACTGATATGGACGCTTTCGTATTGCTCGGAAGTTTTACGGTGTTGATGCTCATCGGCGTGCCCGTGGCTTATGCGCTCGGTGCAGCCGCACTGATTGGCGCCGTGTGGATCGACCTGCCGGTGGACGGCGTCATGATCCAGATCGCCAGTGGGGTCAACAAGTTCTCGTTGCTAGCCATCCCGTGTTTCGTGCTCGCCGGCGCCATCATGGCCGAGGGTGGCATGGCCCGACGCTTGGTGGCCTTTGCCGGTGTGTTGGTCGGCTTTGTGCGTGGCGGCCTGTCGCTGGTCAACATCCTGGCCTCGACCTTCTTCGGTGCCATCTCCGGTTCTTCGGTCGCCGATACCGCGTCGATCGGCTCGGTGCTGATTCCCGAGATGGAAAAAAAGGGTTATCCGCGCGACTTCTCGACCGCGGTCACCGTCAGTGGTTCTGTGCAGGCCATATTGATCCCGCCCAGCCACAATGCGGTCATCTACTCGATGGCTGCTGGCGGTACTGTGTCGATTGCGGCGCTGTTCATCGCCGGCGTGTTGCCGGGCCTGTTACTGGGCCTTAGCCTCGCATGCTATTGTCTTTACACGGCGCGCAAGCGCAATTTCCCCAAAGGCCGTGTGATTCCGCTGCGTGAGGCGCTGCGCATCTGCGGCGATGCGTTATGGGGTTTGATGACGATGTTCATCATCCTGGGCGGAATCCTGTCCGGTGTGTTCACCGCGACAGAGTCTGCGTCGATCGCCGTGGTCTGGGCGTTTTTCGTGACCATGTTCATCTACCGCGATTACAAGTGGTCCGACCTGCCCAAGCTGATGCATCGCACCGTGAAGACGGTGTGTATCGTAATGATCCTGATCGGTTTCGCGGCCAGTTTCGGTTACATCATGACGCTGATGCAGATCCCGGTAAAGATCACTGCGGCCTTCACCCAGATCAGCGACAACCGTTATGTAGTCCTGGCAATGATCAACGTGATGCTGCTGGCACTGGGCACCTTGATGGACATGGCACCGCTGATCCTGATCCTGACGCCGATCCTTTTACCGGTGGTCAAGGCCATCGGCATCGACCCCGTGCATTTCGGCATGATCATGATGGTCAACCTTGGTATTGGCCTGATCACTCCGCCAGTTGGCGCCGTGCTGTTCGTAGGCAGTGCCGTGGCGAAGTTGCGCATCGAGCAAGTGGTCAAGGCTATGGGCCCGTTTTTCGTGATCCTGTTGGGCGTCCTGCTACTGGTGACCTATGTGCCGGCGATATCGCTGTGGCTGCCACGGATGTTCGGTCTCTGAAACAAGGTTGTCGAGTGTCATCATCTGCGCTCGCAAAGGTCCTAGTGACGCATCCGCGCGCGCGTCTAGCCACTTATTTCGGCGAGCGGGCGCTGTCGGAGCTGCTCCAGGTGGCCGATGTCCGTCTCAACAGTGCTGACGAGGACCTAGCCGGCGCGGCACTGATCGACGCCGCACGCGAATGCACGGTCATTATTGCTTACCGCCAGACGCCGGTCGACGCGACTGTGCTTGGGAAGTTGCCCGCAGTTCATGCCGTGGTCCGCTGCGCCGTGGACATCCGAAGCATTGATGTTTCCGCGGCTAGCGCACACGGCATTCTGGTGACCCAGGCCAGTGCGGGCTTCATGGCATCGGTGTCAGAGTGGATCATCGGCGCGATGATCGATCTGGGCCGCCACATTAGCGCAGGCGTTCTGGAATACCGTGCCGATGGCATAGCGCGCCCGCGCATGGGGCGCGAGTTGCGTGGCGCCACACTGGGCGTCATCGGTTTCGGGCAGATCGCGCGCTACCTTTGTCCGGTGGCCAGTGCACTGGGCATGCGGGTGCTGGTGGCAGACCCGTTCACGACCGCCGAAATGCCAGGCGTTACGCAGACGGGCCTTGCGGAGCTGCTGGCCGGCTCGGACTTCGTGGCCTGTCTGGCACCGGCCAATGCCCAGACCGAGAACATGATGAATGCCCAGGCCTTCGCCACGATGCGCAAGGGGAGCTATTTCATCAATGCCGCGCGTGGCGACCTGGTGGACGACGCGGCCTTGTTGCAGGCGCTCGATAGCGGCCATCTGGCCGGCGCGGCACTCGATGTCGGGCGCGCGCCGGACCAGATGCCGACCGCGGCTCTGGCACGCCATCCGAAGGTCATTGCATCTGCGCATATCGGCGGCCTGACGCCACCAGCGATCGAACACCAGGCGCTGGAGACTGTGCGTCAAACCACGGAAATCCTGCAGGGTCGAATACCCATGGGTGCCGTCAACGCCGATCTCGCCACGCGCATATACCCTCGAGCGATTGCGCCAGCGCCATCCTGATGCCATGAACCTCGCTGTATCGACCGACATATTGTCTCCGGGCGCATGTGATTGCCACTTGCATGTGTTCGATCCTGCGTATCCGCTGGCGGCGGCAAGCGCCGCAGCGCCGCTGCACGCGAAGCTGTCGGACTATCGCAAGGTGCAGTCGGAACTGGGACTCACACGCGCCGTGCTGGTGCAGTCGACCGCCTACGGGTTCGACAACCGATGTATGCTGGCGGCGCTGGCCGAACTTGGTGCGACTAGTCGCGGTGTCGTGACCATCGCGCCGTCCGTTGACGACGCGACGCTTACGCAACTCCATGCCGCCGGCGTGCGCGGGGTGCGTTTCATGATGTTGAATCAGCCGGTGTTGTCATGGGATGCGCTGGCGCCCCTTGCAGCGCGGATCGCACCGCTCGGCTGGCATGTCAATCTGCAGATCGACGGCGCTGATTTTGCGCAACATCTGCCGCGACTTGCCAATCTTCCGGTACCGCTGGTGATCGACCACAACGGCAAGTTCCTGTCGCCGCCCGGCGCCGATGCCCCCCAGTTTCGGGCGCTTCGCAGCCTGATGGACACAGGGCGTTGCTGGATCAAGCTTTCCGCTCCGTACGAGACATCACGCACCGGCGCGCCAGACTATGCCGATGTCAGCCTGCTGGCACGTACGCTGGCGCAAGCCTATCCACATCGGTGTTTGTGGGCGACCAACTGGCCCCATGTCGGACGTGCGAACCCGCCCAGGGATGCCGATATCTTGACCTTGTTGCGCGCCTGGGCGCCGGACTCGGAGACTTTCCGTCAGATCCTTGTCGATAACCCGCAGCAGCTTTACGGATTCTGAATTGACTCCCATCTACAGCCCGGCGCCCTGGCGCCGCTCCCACCACCGACCCCTTGATTGACCACGATGAACCCCCAAGACCTCAAGACCATCATCAGTTCCGGCCTGCTGTCATTTCCATTGACCGACTTCGACGAGCGTGGCGACTTCCGGCCCAAAACCTATATCGAGCGGCTTGAGTGGCTGGCACCCTACGGCGCCACCGCGCTGTTCGCCGCAGGCGGTACGGGAGAATTCTTCTCGCTCACCGGCGACGAATATCCGTCCATCATCAAGACAGCGGTTGACACCTGCCGTGGCAAGGTGCCGATCATTGCCGGCGCCGGCGGCTCGACCCGTTTCGCGATTGCCTGCGCCCAGGAAGCTGAACGGCTGGGTGCACACGGCATCCTGCTGTTGCCACATTACCTGACCGAAGCCGGCCAGGAAGGCCTGATCAACCATGTGGAGGCGGTGTGCAAGAGCGTAAAGTTTGGTGTCATTGTCTATAACCGCAACGTCTGCAGGCTGACACCGGAGTCG
This sequence comes from Burkholderiaceae bacterium, assembly GCA_046594635.1. Taxonomy (GTDB): domain Bacteria; phylum Pseudomonadota; class Gammaproteobacteria; order Burkholderiales; family Burkholderiaceae_C; genus CAISIP01. The sequence continues at coordinate 4,333 of JBKJRR010000456.1, read as the reverse complement.
CTGGCGATCCTGGCCGATCGCTGCCCGAACCTGATCGGCTTCAAGGATGGCGTTGGCGAGATCGAGACCATGGTCTCCATCTACCAGCGCATGGGCGACCGCTTTGCGTATCTGGGAGGTCTGCCCACGGCCGAGGTGTATGCCGCGGCCTACAAGGCGCTGGGCGCTCCGGTGTATTCGTCGGCGGTCTTCAACTTCATCCCCAGGACGGCGATGGATTTCTACCACGCGGTTGCCAATGACGACATGGCAACCCAGCATCGTCTGCTGCACGACTTCTTCATGCCCTATCTGGCGATCCGTAACCGCATGGCCGGATATGCGGTGAGCATCGTCAAGGCGGGCGCCACCATCGTCGGCCATAGCGCCGGACCGGTGCGTCCGCCACTGACCGATCTCAAGCCCGCCGAGGTGGAACAACTGGCCGCGTTGATCAAGACGCTGGGCTCGCAGTAAGCACAGGCATCGCACCGACATGGAATCAGCTTTCGAGGTGGCCGTGGTGGGCGTGGGCATGGGTGCGGCGCAGCACCTGCGTTCGCTGCACGATTTGCGCGCCGTCTATCCGCTGACCTGGGTCTGCGCGCGCGATGCGCAGCGTCTGGCGGCTGTTTCCTTGCCCGAAGGGGTACAGCGAAGCACGCGGCTGGACGACATCCTGCAGGATCCGCGGATGCGCGCCGTACTGGTGCTCACACCGCCTGCTGCGCATCTGGACGTGGTGCGCCAGTCACGCTGGCTTCGGACTTTGCCCAATATCGACCACCCCGACGCCTCTTTATTCGAACTTCCACTTTCAAGGGAATCAACATGACGACACAACAACACGACAATTTGATCAACGGCCAATGGGTGGCTGGTGACAGCTACAGCCCGAACGTGAATCCGTCCAACACCGCTGATGTGCTGGGCCATTACACCCAGGCCAATGCCGAGCAGATGGACGCCGCAGTGCAGGCAGCACGCGCTGCGTTCCCTGCCTGGTCGACCGCAGGCATCCAGGCCCGCTCGGATGCGCTGGACAAGATCGGCAACGAGATCCTGACCCGGCGTGAGGAACTGGGTACCTTGCTCGCACGCGAAGAAGGCAAGACCCGGGCCGAAGGTATCGGCGAGGCTGCACGCGCCGGCAACATCTTTAAGTTTTTCGCCGGCGAATGCCTGCGTCTGGCCGGTGAGAGTGTGGCGTCGGTGCGACCGGGTATCGGTGTCGAGGTCACGCGTGAGCCTTTGGGTGTCATCGGCCTGATCACGCCGTGGAATTTCCCGATCGCGATTCCAGCCTGGAAGGTCGCGCCAGCCCTGGCTTATGGCAACTGCGTGGTACTCAAGCCGGCCGATCTGGTGCCCGGATGCGCCTGGGCGCTGGCCGACATCATCAGCCGCAGCGGCATTCCTGCCGGTGTTTTCAATCTGGTCATGGGGCGTGGCAGCGTGATCGGTGACGTACTCGTCAATCATCCGGGTATCGATGCGGTCAGCTTCACCGGTTCTCAGCAAGTGGGTGGGCGCATCGCACAGCAATGCGCCGTGAACCTGAAGAAGGTACAGCTCGAGATGGGCGGCAAGAATCCCCAGGTCGTGCTCGACGACGCCGATCTGGCGCAGGCGGTCGAACTGTGTGTGCAAAGTGCATTTTTCTCCACCGGTCAACGCTGCACCGCGTCGAGCCGGTTGATCGTCACCGAGGGCATTTATCCGAAGTTCATCGCGGCGATGCAGGCACGCATGGCCGGGCTCAAGGTCGGCGATGCCTTGCAGGCTGGTATCGACATCGGCCCGGTGTCGTCGAAGTCGCAACTCGCGCAGGATTTCGACTATGTCGCGATTGCCCAGAAGGAAGGCGCCAGGCTGCTGATCGGCGGTGACACGCTCAAACGCGACACCGAGGGTTTTTACATGGCACCGGCGCTGTTCACCGACACCACGTCCGACATGCGCATCAACCGCGAGGAAGTGTTCGGTCCGGTGGCCAGCATCATCCGCGTCAAGGACTACGACGCGGCGCTGGCCGAGGCCAACAACACACTGTTTGGCCTGTCGGCCGGCATCGCCACCACGTCACTGAAATACGCCACCCATTTCAAGCGCCACAGCCAGGCCGGCATGGTGATGGTCAACCTGCCCACGGCCGGCGTGGACTACCATGTGCCGTTCGGCGGACGCAAGGGTTCGAGTTATGGTTCGCGCGAGCAAGGCCGTTATGCCCAGGAGTTCTTTACCACGGTCAAGACAGCCTACACGCTGGCCTGATACCAGCGCGACTGGCGGCGGGCCCTGGTGGATCCGTCGCAGCCTGCCATCACCCTTTCGCCGCAACTGCCATGACTGCCCTTGACACCCCGTTACTGCGACCGCACCGGATCGCCATGCATGTGGCGGACAACGTTGCCATCGTCGCCAATGATGGCGGCTTGCCGGCAGGTACCGTGTTTGCAGACGGACTGAGCCTGCTGGAGAAGGTGCCGCAAGGCCACAAGCTCAGCCTGGTCGACATCGCCAGCGGCGCCCCGGTACGCCGCTACAACGTGGTGATCGGCACCGCCTTGCGCGATATACCGGCTGGCAGCTGGGTGCACGAGCGTCTGTTGCAAATGCCGCAGGCGCGCGCGCTCACCGGCTTGCCGATGGCCACGGCGAAGCCACAGCCGCTGCCACCACTGGAGGGCTACACCTTCGAGGGTTATCGCAATGCCGACGGCTCGGTGGGAAGCCGAAACATCCTGGCGATCACGACCACCGTGCAGTGTGTCGCTGGTGTGGTGGACTTTGCGGTGCGGCGCATCAAGGATGAACTGCTGCCGAACTATCCGCATGTCGATGACGTCGTGGGCCTGGAGCACAGTTATGGCTGTGGCGTGGCGATCGATGCGCCCGATGCGGTGATTCCGATCCGTACCCTGCGCAACATCAGCCTGAACCCCAACTTCGGCGGCGAGATCATGGTGGTCAGTCTGGGTTGCGAAAAATTGCAGCCAGAACGCCTGTTGCCGCCAGGTGTGATTCCCATCAGCGACCAGCGCAGCGCGCAGGAGGCAGAGAAGCTCGACGTCGTCTGTCTGCAGGACGCCGGCCATGTCGGCTTCATGTCGATGATCGATTCAATCATGCGCCAGGCCCGTGTGCATCTGGAGCGGCTGAACCTGCGCCGGCGCGAAACCTGTTCGGCGGCGGGTCTGGTGGTGGGTGTGCAGTGTGGCGGCAGTGATGCGTTCTCGGGCGTCACCGCCAATCCGGCGGTGGGTTTTGCAACCGACCTGCTGGTGCGCGCCGGTGCCACCGTGATGTTCTCCGAAGTCACCGAAGTGCGTGACGGTATCGATCAGCTGACTGCACGCGCTTGCACCACCGAAGTGGCCGAGGCGATGGTGCGCGAGATGGACTGGTACGACCGCTACCTGGAGCGCGGCAAGGTCGACCGCAGCGCCAACACCACTCCGGGCAACAAGGCCGGCGGCCTGTCCAATATCGTCGAGAAGGCGATGGGCTCGATCATCAAGTCCGGCACGGCACCCATCATGGGTGTGGTGCCCCCGGGTGAGCGCGCACTGCAAAAGGGCCTTCTGTATGCGGCCACGCCGGCCAGTGACTTCATCTGCGGCACCTTGCAGCTGGCGGCGGGCATGAACCTGCATATCTTCACCACCGGGCGCGGCACGCCTTACGGCCTGGCCGAAGTGCCGGTGATCAAGGTCGCCACGCGCAGCGATCTGGCGCGGCGCTGGCACGACCTGATGGATCTGGACGCCGGGCGTATCGCCACCGGCGAGATGAGTATCGAGCAGATGGGGTGGGAGCTTTTTCGCATGATGCTGGAGGTCGCCAGCGGCAAGAAGACCTGGGCCGAGCATTGGAAGCTGCACAATGCGCTAGTGCTGTTCAATCCGGCGCCAGTGACCTGAGCCCCTTCATTTTCGCGCGCCATGCCAGCGCCTGCACAACCGCCCCCCGTTCTTTTTCAGATCAACAACCAGGAGACAGACACATGATCCGCAGACAACTTGTTGCCCTTGGTATCGGCATGGCACTTTGCGCGGCCGCGCCCCTGGCGGCATTCGCACAGTCCGACTATCCCAACAAGCCGGTCAAGATCATCGTCACATTTCCGCCTGGCGGCACCAGCGACGTGATGGCCCGCATGATTGCCGAGGAACTGGGCCGGCACTTCAAGCAGCCCTTCCTGGTCGAGAACATCGGTGGTGCCGGCGGCATCGTCGGCACCGAGCGCGCGTCCAAGATGGCGCCGGACGGGTATACGCTGTTGCAGACCGGTGTCGGCCAGAATGCGGTGGCGCATGGCCTGGACCCGAACCTCAAATACAACTCGATGACG
>JBKJRR010000413.1:0-6220 GCA_046594635.1 Burkholderiaceae bacterium | reverse complement strand
ATCAACCCGGGAAATTTTCCGGAATCTTGGCTTTGCTGCGCGCTTCGGAGGGACTGATGATGTTGCGCCTGACCAGATCGGTCAGGTTCTGGTCCAGCGTCTGCATGCCTACGCTGTTACCGGTCTGGATCGACGAGTACATCTGCGCCACCTTGGCCTCTCGGATCAGGTTGCGGATGGCACTGGTGCCGAGCATGATTTCATGTGCTGCGACACGGCCCTGGCCATCTTTGGTCTTGCACAGGGTTTGCGAGATCACGGCCTGCAGCGACTCCGACAACATGGCCCGCACCATTTCCTTTTCGTCGGCCGGGAACACGTCGATGATCCGGTCGATGGTCTTGGCGGCGCTCGATGTGTGCAGCGTGCCGAAGACCAGGTGGCCGGTCTCCGCCGCCGTCATGGCCAGCCGGATGGTTTCCAGGTCGCGCATCTCGCCGACCAGGATGCAGTCCGGGTCTTCGCGCAATGCCGAGCGCAACGCGGCGGCAAAACTCAGTGTCTGCGGACCCACTTCGCGCTGGTTCACCAGACACTTCTTGGATTCGTGGACGAACTCGATCGGGTCCTCGACCGTCAGGATATGGCCGAACTCGGTTTCGTTGAGGTAGTTCACCATCGCCGCCAGCGTGGTCGACTTGCCCGAGCCGGTGGGACCGGTCACCAGCACCATGCCGCGTGGTTTGAGGGCCAGGTCGGCGAATATCTTGGGTGCGTTGAGCTGCTCAAGCGAGAGAATTTTCGAGGGAATGGTCCGGAACACCGCACCGGCACCACGGTTGTGGTTGAAGGCATTGACGCGAAAACGCGCCAGGCCTTCGATTTCGAATGAGAAGTCGATCTCCAGGAACTCCTCGTAGTGCTTGCGCTGCGTGTCGTTCATGATGTCGTACACCATGGCGTGCACGGCCTTGTGGTCAAGCGGTTCGACGTTGATGCGCCGCACATCTCCGTGGACCCTGATCATGGGGGGCAATTCGGCAGACAGGTGAAGGTCGGAGGCCTTGTTCTTGACGCTGAACGCGAGTAACTGGGTAATGTCCACGAAGTCCTCGATGATTTGTTAGGCTACGGGCCAATTATGACCACGATTGCGAACAATCTCCAAGCTGTACACCAGCGCATCGCCTCAGCCTGCAAGGCCGCGGGGCGAGATCCGTCGCAGGTGCGCCTGCTGGCTGTGTCCAAGACTTTTGCGGCGGCTGCGGTGGCGCAGGCGCTCGACACGGGCCAGCGCGAATTTGGCGAGAACTACATCCAGGAGGCGGTGGACAAGGTGGGTGAACTGGCCGATACGCCGGCGATCTGGCATTGCATCGGCCCCATCCAGAGCAACAAGACGCGTCTGGTGGCCGAACATTTCGATTGGGCGCAGTCGGTCGATCGGCTCAAGATTGCGCAGCGACTGAACGACCAGCGTCCGGCGCATCTGGCGCCACTGCAGGTATGTATTCAGGTCAATACCGATGGCGGCCCGACCAAGGCCGGAGTCGCTCCCGTTGCGCTGGCGGAACTGGCGCACGCCATCCGGGAACTGCCGCGGCTGCGCTTGCGTGGCTTGATGACGATTCCAGAGCCAGCCCCCGATTTCGAATCGGCTTGTGCCCTGCATACACGCGCCCGATTGCTGTTCGAGCAGCTCAAGGCGCAGGGCTTGGCGCTGGATACCTTGTCGATGGGCATGAGCGCCGACCTGGAGGCCGCAATTCATGCCGGCAGTACCATGGTGCGCGTTGGGACGGCGATATTCGGTGGGCGGGCGCCGATTGGCACCTGACGCACCTGTTTCGCGCGCTTGCGGGCGAAGCAGCGCATGGCGCCAAGCGCCGACCGGGTGCCCGCCCGCAGCGGGATCAGGATTTATTGGTGTCGATCGGGCGTATCGCGCCGCATTCGGCGGATAGCCATTTGCCCTGGCTGTCCATGGTCATGCGCTCGGTCTTGCCGGCCTTGGGGGTGTCCACCGTCATCTTGGTGGTGTAGGCCTGCGGGCTGATGAAGGTGACCTCACCTTCGCCACTGGATACCGGTCTGGTGCAGCTGAATGCAAACTTCATCTTGTTGCCGCTTCGCGGCGAGACCGTGTTCTTGCAGTCGCCTTGCTGGGCCGGCAACTCGTTGCGCTCGATCATCTGCTGGGTCATGCAAATCTTGATAGTCATGGCGCCCGGTCCGCCAGCGCCTAGGCCCACACCCTGTTTGCCCATCATCTCCTGCATCATCTTGCGTTGCTCGGGTGTCATCGATGCCATCTGCTGCTGCATCTCGGCCATCGCCTTGTCCATTTCACCCGAGCCGCTTTGCATCTTGGTCTGCATCTCCCAGAGACCGGGTTTCATCGTTTGCGCTTGCGCGCCCGCCATGAAAAAACCCAGCAGGCAAATGGCGGTCGTGACGATCTTCTTCATGTTGTGTCCCCAAAAGATGGAATTTTCGCTAAGGACCGGGTGCCCACACTGTGCATTTGTGGCGCTAATGGTAACTTCGTCACAGGTCAAATCAGGCGCAGCTGGGTCGAGTTGACGACCTCTTCCATGACGGCGTAAGTGCGGGTTTCGCGCACGCCGGGAAGTTGCCACAAAACAGTGCCGGCGAAACTGCGATAGGCATCCATATCGGCCATGCGTGTCTTGAGCAGATAGTCGAAGCCGCCGGCCACCATATGGCATTCCATGATCTCGCTGCGCACCTGGACCGCCGCCTTGAAGGCATCGAACACATGGGGTGTGGTGCGGTCGAGCAGGACTTCGACGAACACCAGCATGCCCCGACCGAGTTTGTGCGGGTTCAGGCGTGCCTCATAACCCAGGATGTAGCCTTCGCGCGTCAGACGCTGTACCCGGGCAAGCACGGCCGTTGGCGACAAGGCCACGCACTCGGCCAGCTTGAGGTTGGAGATGCGCCCGTCAGCCTGCAGCTGCTGCAGGATCTTCATGTCGATGCGATCGAGCTCCGGGCTGCCTGAGGTTGGGGTCATGACAGTCGGTAGGTCTCGAGGTGGATGCTGGTCTCGGAACTGCTGATGCCGCGTATCAGCCGGATGCGCTCGAGCGCCTGCGACAGTTCCGACAGATTACCGGCGCGCAACTCGGCCAGCAGGTCCCAGCGGCCGTTGGTGTCGTGCAGTGTGGCCACCGCCGGCTCGCCCAGCAGGCTGGCGATGACCGAACGGGTTTCGTTGCCACCGACCGCCACCCCCATCCAGGCCCGGATCTCGTTGGGCTGTGCGTCGGGGCGCAGCCGCACGGTGTAGCCGACGATGATGCCGGCGTCTTCGAGTTTGGTGACGCGGTTGCTGACCGTGCCGCGCGACACGCCCAGCTTGCGCGCCAATATGGCCACGCTGGTGCGCGCATCCTTGCGCAAGAGCGAAATCAGTTCTCGATCGACAGCGTCCATGGAATGCCATTTTGGCATGGGAGGTTAGCGTATCGCCAGATTAATGGTGAATTGCTTGCAGTATTGGCGATTTACATTGCCGTGAGTGCGTAAGACACTGGTCCTGTTCCCATCAGCAACCGACAGTCTTGATCCGCAGGCCCGTACCATGAAAACCACCCAAACCCCCATCCGCACCCGTTATCTCAGCCCGGTCGACATCGCCCACATCCTGCGCCATCAGGGCATGGCACAGGCCCTGCGCGGCATGCACGACGCGATCCACGCCGATTATCTGCGCTGGCAGGACTTCGACAAGAATGCCCGTGTCGGCAATCATTCGCCTGTGGGTGTGATCGAATTGATGCCAATCGCCGATGACAAGACCTACACCTTCAAATGTGTCAACGGGCATCCAGGCAATACCCAGTTCGGCTTGCCCACCGTCATGGCGTTTGGTGTCATGGCCCGTGTCGACAATGGGGTTCCGGAGTTGTTCAGTGAACTGACCTTGACCACGGCGGTGCGCACGGCGGCCATGTCGGCGCTGGCAGCGCGCGCGCTGGCCCGGCCTGACAGCCGTTCGATGGCGCTGATCGGCAATGGTGCACAAAGCGATTTCCAGGCGCTGGCATTCCATCACCTGCTGGGTATCCAGGAGATCCGGTTGTATGACACCGACCCACAGGCGACCGACAAGCTGATGTTCAACCTGCGCAAAACCGGCATCCGGCTGCTGCGGTGTGCCAGTGTGGCCGAAGCCGTGTTCGGAGCCGATATAGTGACTACCGTGACTGCCGATAAGACCAACGCCATCATCATCACCCCCGAGATGGTCGAGCCTGGCATGCACTTCAATGCGGTGGGTGGAGACTGTCCGGGCAAGACCGAGCTGCATGCCGAGGTGCTGACGCGCGCCGAGGTCTTCGTCGAATTCGAGCCGCAGACCCGGATCGAAGGGGAGTTGCAGCAAATGCCGGCGGACTTTGCCGTTACCGAATTGTGGCAAGTGCTGCAAGGTCATCAGGCCGGTCGCACCGGTGCAGATCAGGTCACGATCTTCGACTCGGTCGGATTTGCGCTGGAGGATTTCTCGGCGCTGCGCTACATGCGCGACAGCGCCAAAGCACTGGGTGTTGGCCAGGACCTGGCGCTGATCCCGGCATTCGATGACGCCAAGGACTTGTTCGGGCTGATTGACCTGATGGCAGGTGCGCCCGCCGACAAGGTACCGGCGCACGCTCGGGTACTGGACGAGGCACTGGTTTGAGCGACTTGCGGCCACTTGCACCGGGCGTGAAAGGCGTAAGCCTGATCGGTGTGCCCACTGACGTGGGTGCCGGCATGCGGGGCGCCCGCATGGGGCCGGCCGCGTTGCGGGTCGCTGGCATTGCCGAGGCCGTGGCCCAGTTTGGCATCGACGTGCGCGACTGCGGCAATCTCGATGGCCCGATCAATCCGTGGCTGGACGCCGTCGACGGTTTCCGCCACTTGCCCGAGGTCGTGGCCTGGAACCAGCTGCTGCATGACGCTGTATTTGCAGAGCTGTCTGCCGCCAGGTTGCCGATCGTGCTCGGTGGCGACCATTGCCTTGGCATAGGCTCGATCAGCGCAGTGGCCCGCCACTGCCGGGAGCGAGGCAAGAAGCTACGCGTCTTGTGGTTCGACGCCCATGCCGATTTCAATACCGCGACGTTGACGCCCAGTGGCAATATCCACGGCATGCCGGTGGCCTGCCTTTGTGGTCAGGGTCCGCGCGAACTGGTGGAAATGGGTGGCCATGTGCCGGCGCTGCATCCGCGCGAGTTGCGCCAGATCGGCATTCGCAGCGTGGACGAAGGCGAAAAGCGCCTGGTACACGACATGGGTATCGAGGTGTTCGACATGCGCTACATCGACGAGATGGGCATGCGCCACACCATGGAACTGGCGCTGGCGCTGGTCGATGCGAACACGCACCTGCATGTCAGTCTGGACGTGGATTTCCTCGACCCGGACATCGCGCCGGGCGTGGGTACCACGGTCCGAGGCGGTCCGACCTACCGCGAAGCCCAGCTGTGCATGGAAATGATCGCCGATACCGGGCGCCTGGCATCGCTGGATGTGGTCGAACTCAATCCGGCGCTGGACATCCGCAATCAGACCGCTGAACTGGCCGTCGATCTCATCGAGAGCCTGTTCGGCAAGAGTACCTTGATGCGAAAGTCCGGCACCGGCCGGTAATGCGCGAGACAACACCCGGGCGTTTTGCCCGGGCCGGGGTCAGCCGCCCTTGTGGGGACGTTTGCCCGGATTTTTCTTGCTGCGCGTGGAGGTGCCACGCTCCAGGCTGATCTTCTGGCCGTGGGTCACTGGCATAGAGAAACCCTTGGCAGGGACAGGGCGGGGGCTCGCCAGACGGTCAGCTTCGGTACGGATGGCTTTGGCCATGATGAATCACTCCAGAAAATTCAGTTCAACCCGCTATTAGGCCACAGTGTGCGGGCTCCTTGCCAAATCTTTGCAGACCCGTGGCCTGCCGACACTTTGGGCGGGGGATGCCGGGGGTCGCCTCCGACCTGGGCCCTGCAGGTCCAGACCGTCCTCTCGCACCTTGTCGCGCAGACTGACTGCCCGCTGCGCCCGCGAACTTGTCGACGGTTCCCGGGGTCCGTGATCATGCCAGGCTGCCGGTGCACTTGCGCGATAGGTTAGAGTGGCAATACAAACGCGTGCGTCTGTGCACCGATCATTCAATCAACTCCGGAGGACCCATGGGCATTCAACTGCTGCAGGATATCTATCTGTTCAAGGAATTTCTGCCCAAGGAATTGGAAGAACTCAGCGCCAAGGGCGTGATCAA
>JBKJRR010000239.1:0-6681 GCA_046594635.1 Burkholderiaceae bacterium | reverse complement strand
CCGTCAACGAAATCACGGTAGCCCTGCCCGCAGCCTATGCGTTCTCGCGGTACAGCTTCCTGGGCGACAAACATGTGTTCTTCTGGTTGCTCACCAATCGCATGACACCGCCAGCCGTGTTCCTGCTGCCGTTTTTCCAGCTCTACAGCTCGGTCGGACTGATGGACACCCATATCGCAGTCGCGCTAGCCCATCTGCTGTTCAACGTGCCGTTGGCGGTCTGGATTCTCGAGGGTTTCATGAGCGGGATTCCACGTGAGATTGATGAGACAGCCTATATCGACGGGTATTCGTTCCCGCGTTTCTTCATTCGCATTTTCCTGCCGCTGATCAAGGCTGGCGTGGGCGTTGCCGCCTTCTTCTGCTTCATGTTCAGCTGGGTCGAACTGTTGCTGGCGCGCACCTTGACCAGCGTTGACGCGAAACCCATCGCCGCCACGATGACCCGGACCATATCCGCGTCAGGCATGGACTGGGCCACGCTTGCCGCCGCCGGTGTGCTGACGATCGTGCCCGGTGCGATCGTGATCTGGTTTGTTCGCAATTACATCGCGAAGGGTTTCGCGATGGGACGGGTCTGAAGGAGGATTCAACATGTACCAATGGATGGCTTGGACCACACCCGTGGCGGTGTTCTTCAGCTGTATCGGGCTGATGCTGGTGGGCATGACGATCTGGGAGATCAAGGCGCCAACCAGCCTGCGCCGGGGCTTCTTGCCGATCGAAACAACCCGCGGCGACCGCCTGTTCATCGGCCTGCTGGCTGCGGCTTACACCAATCTGGCCTTCGTGGGTGTCAGCGGTTGGATCGCGCAGTGGATGTCGCTGGAGTCCGACCCTTCGATCTGGATCAGTGCGGTCGTGTCCCTGGCACTGCTCGTATTGATCATGCGCAAGGGGTAGAGATCTGCATCGAATTGGAGCGGCTGGTTCTCCACCCTGGCCGCTCTTGCCTTGCTTGACAGTGGTGGGTAAACATTCAAAGGAGATATCAATGAAGCTGAAATATTCAGCATTGGCCGTGGCCATGGCTTGCGCCCTGGCCGGTCATGCGTGGGCCGATGAGGCTGCAGCCAAGAAGTGGATTGATGCCGAGTTTCAGCCATCGACGCTGACCAAGGCACAGCAGGCCACCGAGATGAAATGGTTCATTGACGCTGCGAAAAAGCTCAAGGCCAAGGGGGTGAAGGAAATCTCGGTTGTGTCGGAGACCATCTCGACACACGAGTATGAGTCCAAGGTCCTGGCCAAGGCCTTTGAGGAAATTACCGGCATCAAGGTCGTGCATGACCTGATCGGCGAAGGCGACGTGGTCGAGAAGCTGCAGACTTCGATGCAGTCTGGCAAGTCGATCTATGACGGCTGGATCACCGACTCCGACCTGATCGGTACCCATTACCGCTACGGCAAGATCATGAACCTGACCGACTACATGGCGGGCAGTGGCAAGGAGTGGACCAATCCCGGTCTCGACATCAAGGACTTCATCGGAACCAGTTTCACGACCGCACCGGACGGGAAGTTGTACCAGTTGCCCGACCAGCAGTTTGCCAATCTTTACTGGTTCCGCGCCGACCTCTTTGCAAAGCCTGAACTCAAGGCACAGTTCAAGGCCAAATATGGCTACGACCTGGGTGTTCCGCTGAACTGGAGTGCCTATGAAGACATCGCCGCATTTTTCACCAATGATGTAAAAAATATCGATGGCAAGCCTATTTATGGTCACATGGATTACGGCAAGAAAGACCCTTCGTTAGGCTGGCGCTTCACTGATGCATGGCTGTCGATGGCGGGCTCTGCCGACATCGGAATTCCGAACGGCAAGCCGGTGGACGAATGGGGTATCCGGACGTCGGCCAATGGCTGCACGCCGCAGGGCGCCTCAGTTTCGCGCGGTGGTGCGACCAATTCTCCGGCTGCCGTCTATGCGTTGACCAAGTACATCGACTGGATGAAGCTGTATTCGCCCAAGGAAGCCATCGGCATGACCTTCGGCGAAGCCGGGCCGGTTCCGGCGCAGGGCCAGATCGCACAGCAGATCTTCTGGTACACCGCCTTTACCGCTGACATGATCAAACCCGGATTGCCGGTAGTGAATGCCGACGGCACTCCCAAGTGGCGCATGGCGCCCGGCCCCAATGGTCCTTACTGGAAACAGGGTATGCAAAATGGCTACCAGGATGTCGGTTCCTGGACTTTCTTCAAGGGTCACGATGCCAACAAGGTGGCCGCAGCATGGCTTTACGCGCAGTTTGTGACAGCCAAGACCACGTCGCTGAAAAAGACCGTGGTTGGCCTGACACCAATTCGTGAGTCGGACATTCAGTCCCAGGCGATGACCGATATGGCACCCAAGCTTGGCGGTCTGGTCGAGTTTTATCGCAGCCCGGCGCGCGTGGCATGGACGCCAACTGGTACCAATGTGCCGGACTACCCGAAGCTGGCACAGTTGTGGTGGAAAAACGTGGCGGTCGCGGTGACCGGGGAGAAGACACCGCAGGCGGCGATGGACAATCTGGCCGAGGAGATGGACAACGTGATGGCGCGACTGGAGCGTTCAGGGATGGCGGTTTGCCCACCCAAGCTCAATCCCAAGAGCGACACCAAAAAGTGGTTGAGCGACAAAGGTGCGCCTTGGGCCAAGCTCGCAAATGAGAAGCCCAAGGGTGAAACGATTGCCTACGACACCTTGCTCAATGCCTGGAAAAACGGCAAGGCACGTTGATCTGGTCGTGACCATGCCAATGGCATGAAAGGTGGCCGTGTGGACAGTCAGGTCACACGGCCACCTTGTTTTTTGCCAAGCTCCATTTTTCCGGGATGCGGGCAATTTGTTTGAATGTCTCTTTTAGGGAAGCCGGAAATATGGCCACGCAAACGCTGCAGTTACTGACCCGTCGCGATGAGTTGATCGCGCGCTTGGCAAAGCCCGGAACATATGACGTCGCCATCGTCGGTGGCGGGGCCACAGGGCTTGGCATTGCGTTGGACGCGGCGGCGCGCGGCTTCTCTGTGGTCCTGGTCGAATCCCACGACTTTGCCAAGGGCACGTCATCGCGCGCCACCAAACTCGTTCATGGCGGTGTTCGCTACCTGGCCCAGGGCAATATCGCGTTGGTGCGGGAGGCCTTGTACGAGCGCACGACTTTGCTGCAAAACGCGCCGCACCTCGCGCAGCCGCTGGCTTTTGTGATGCCCTCTTATCGCTGGTGGGAAACCGCCTTTTATGGCCTGGGGCTCAAGGCCTACGACATGCTGGCCGGCAAGGCGGGGCTGGGGCAGACGCGTTTTCTGAGTCGTACCCAAACACTTGGTCTGTTGCCCAATGCTCGTGAGTCGGGGTTGCGCGGAGGCGTGCAATATTGGGATGGTCAATTTGACGACGCGAGGCTTGCGGTGGCTCTGGCGCGTACGGCTGCGATCAATGGCGCCCTGCTTGTGAACTATTGCCGTGCCAATGACTTGCTCAGCGAAAACGGCAAGGTCGCTGGCCTAGCTTGCGAAGATACCGAAACCGGGGTGCGCATCGACGTGCGCGCGCGTTGTGTGATCAATGCCACTGGCGTTTGGGTGGACGACTTGCGGCAAAAGGACGGGCAGCTTCATCATGGCGGTGGCACCGGGCCGACCAAGCCCATGGTGGCGCCCAGCCAGGGGGTACACATGGTGGTCGATCGACGCTTTCTGCCCGGCGACAATGCCCTGATGGTGCCCAAGACCTCCGACGGCAGGGTCTTGTTTGCCGTGCCTTGGCTGGGCAAGGTCATATTAGGCACCACCGACACCCCCCGCAACGACCTGGCTCGGGAACCGCAAGCGTTCAAGGAGGAGGTTGCCTTCATCCTGTCCGAAGCTGCGCGTTATCTGCAGCTTGCGCCGACCGCCCGGGACGTTCTCAGCATATGGGTCGGTTTGCGCCCTTTGGTGAAGCCGCAGGACGACGATGGCGAAAATACCAAGGGTTTGAGCCGGGAACATACGGTGCTGGTCAGTCGCAGCGGGCTGGTCACGGTGACCGGCGGCAAATGGACGACCTATCGAGCAATGGCCGAGGACGTGCTCGATCACTGTTTCGACAAGTCCCTGCTGCCTCATAGAGAGTCGGGCGTGACAACGCGGATGCGGTTGATCGGTGCTGGCGCACCGGGAGCGCCACAGCACTCCATCGCCGAAGCGCCTGGCTTGCACAGTTACGGCGACGAACAGGCGCTTGTGCAGCGGTTGCCGGGGGCAGACTCGGAATTGGCGCCAGGACTCAGCGAAGCCATGGTGCGATTTGCGGCGCGACATGAATATGCGCGTACGGTCGAGGACGTGCTGGCCAGGCGCTCGCGACTGCTGTTCCTGGATGCACGCCTGGCTTCCGAACTGGCACACCGCGTCGGCGAAATACTGTGCCAGGAGACCGGACGGGACCCCGAGGTCGCCGCATTTCAGGACATCGCACAGAAATATCTGCAACTCCCTGTTTGACGGGCGTTGACGATGCCTGCTTCCTGATGCATAATCGCGGGCTTCGCTCATAAAACAGCGGACAAGAATCTGCCCAACGGAGGCGGTGTGAGTGGTTCACGCCGCGGACGACGGGCCCAAGACTGGCCTGAAGCAGGCCTTGACGGGAAACCGGAGAGGCTTGGTAACAGGTGCAAGTTGGGAAATACATAAATGATCCAGACTGAATCCCGATTGGATGTCGCCGACAATACCGGCGCCAAATCCGTCCTTTGCATCAAGGTGCTTGGCGGCTCCAGGCGTCGCTACGCCAGCGTAGGCGATGTCATCAAGGTGAGCATCAAGGAGGCCGCTCCGCGTGGCCGTGTCAAAAAAGGCGAGATCTATAGTGCCGTGGTGGTGCGTACCGCCAAAGGCATCCGCCGCAGCGATGGTTCGCTGGTGAAGTTCGACGGCAATGCCGCCGTGCTGCTCAACGCCAAGCTCGAGCCGATTGGCACCCGCATCTTTGGGCCGGTCACGCGTGAACTGCGTACCGAGAAGTTCATGAAGATCGTGTCTCTCGCTCCAGAAGTTTTGTAAGGAACAGGCCATGAACAAGATTCGCAAAGGCGACGAAGTCATCGTGCTCGCAGGGCGCGACAAGGGCAAACGCGGCAAGATCACGCTGCGCAAAGACGACTCCCATGTATTGGTTGAGGGCATCAACCTGGTGAAAAAACACACCAAGCCCAATCCGCTCAAGGGTACGACCGGTGGCATCGTTGAAAAGAACATGCCGATTCACCAGTCGAACGTGGCAATTTTCAACGCCGTATCCGGCAAAGCCGACCGTGTCGGCATCAAGTTGTTGGCTGACGGCAAACGCGTACGCGTTTACAAGTCCAGCGGCGAAGAAATCAAGGTGGCATGAGCATGGCACGTCTGCAAAAACACTATCGCGAAAAAGTCGCTCCGGACCTGATTGCCAAATTTGGCTACAAGTCCCCGATGCAGGTTCCGCGCCTGACCAAGATCACGCTGAACATGGGTGTCAGCGAGGCTGTGGCCGACAAGAAGGTCATGGACAACGCGGTTGCCGATCTGGCCAAAATTGCCGGCCAGAAGCCGGTGGTGACCAAGTCCAAGAAGGCGATCGCCGGATTCAAGATCCGCGAAGACCAGGCAATTGGTTGCATGGTCACGCTGCGTGGCGTACAGATGTTCGAGTTCCTGGACCGTTTCGTCACCGTGGCGCTGCCACGGGTGCGCGACTTCCGGGGTATTTCCGGTCGGGCATTTGACGGCCGTGGAAACTACAACATCGGCGTCAAAGAGCAGATCATCTTCCCTGAGATTGAGTACGACAAGGTGGATGCCTTGCGTGGTCTCAATATCAGCATCACCACAACGGCCCAGACCGACGAAGAGTGCAAGGCACTTCTCGCAGGCTTCCGTTTTCCGTTCAAGAACTGAGGTGACCCGTGGCTAAAATGGCTTTGATCGAGCGCGAACTCAAGCGCGACAAACTGGTTGCCAAGTACGCGAAAAAACACGCGGAACTCAAAGGCATCGCAAATGATGCCAAGCGCACCGACGACGAGCGTGCAGTTGCCCGCCTGGCGTTGCAAAAACTGCCGCGCAACGCGAACCCCACGCGCCAGCGCAATCGTTGTTCCATTACCGGCCGCCCCCGCGGCACGTTCCAGCACTTCGGTCTGGCGCGCGCGAAAGTGCGTGAAATGGCCCTCGCCGGTGAAATCCCCGGCGTCACCAAGGCCAGCTGGTAAGCGGTAGGAGAGATAAACATGAGCATGAGTGATCCCATTGCGGACCTGTTGACGCGCATTCGTAATGCGCAAATGGTCGCCAAGTCCACCGTGTCGGTGCCGTCCTCCAAAGTGAAGGTCGCCATCGCACAGGTGCTGAAAGATGAAGGCTACATCGACAGTTTTACCGTCAAAACCGATGCAGGCAAGTCCGAGCTGGAAATTGTCCTGAAGTATTACGCTGGTCGCCCGGTGATCGAGCGGATTGAGCGTGTGAGCCGCCCTGGTCTGCGGGTTTACCGCGGCAAGGGAACGATTCCCCAGGTGCAGAACGGTCTGGGTGTGGCGATTGTCACCACCCCGTCTGGCGTCATGACCGACCGCAAGGCACGTGCCACCGGTGTCGGTGGTGAAGTCCTGTGTTACGTCGCCTGATGGCGTTGCACTGAGGAGAAACAGAATATGTCCCGTATAGGAAAAA
>JBKJRR010000122.1:0-4940 GCA_046594635.1 Burkholderiaceae bacterium | reverse complement strand
GTCAATGTCGGCGGCGTCGCTGCGCTGCAGTTCATCAAAGGTTTGTCCGTCGGACGGGTCAATGACTGCGATGGTGCGTCCGCTGGCGCTGCGGGTCGAGGCGTTGGCGATGTAATTGAGTTGCATAGTGTGATTCGCAGCTTCTGGAAATGGGTGCACCCGACAATGAGCGCCGCCGCGCCGTATGGCCGGCGCGCAAGGATGGGCCTGCAAGTTTAAGCCAGCCGTTGGGCAACCGCCTGTATCGGGAACAGACTGCACCGCGTGCATGGACACCTTTGGTTGTTGGTTCTTGGACATAACGACCTTGTTGCTCACTGATTTCTCGGAGCCAGGTGCAGCATGTCCTATTGGCACAGGGGGGTCCCGGAGCGGAACATTCATATGAGATATCAATGTCCTGATTGCGAAATCGAACAGACATACGCAAAAAGAATTGGAATAGACTTGAATCTGGTGATGTCAAAACAAATTGACAACTTGCGCGACGGGAAGCGCCGGAGGATTCGACCGATGGTCTGGCATGTGCATAGGCAAGCCGCTTTGCGAGGTCACTGGCCGATCCTGGCCGGTGTGTCCAGGGGCGCGGTGAACAGGGAGGCTATTTTTCAGCGACTTACCGGGAAGTAAGCACGTATGTCCGAAAGTGGCTCCGTACTGATAGTCGACAATGACGTGCCGGCGCTCGATCTTGTCGTGCGTCTGCTGAGGCGTGCTGGCTACGAAGTTGCGCAGGCAGCCGGCGGCGAGGAGGCGCTTCGGCTCGCCAGGAAAGTCAAACCCGACCTGATTCTTCTCGGCGTCGTACTTCCTGACATGTCGGGCCTGGAGGTGCTGCGCCAGATCAAGGCAGACAACGAGATGGAGCAGATCTCGGTAGTTCTGCTCAGTTCACAGGCCGTCAGCGCAGACCACCCATCTGCCGGCCTGGACACGGGCGCAGACGGTTATATTGCCTGCCCGATCCCCAATCAGGAGCTGCTGGCGCGCGTGCATTTGTATCTGCGCCAACACGCGCTCGCGCGCGATCTGCGGGCAAGTGAGGCGCGCTTTCGTGACCTGATCGCGCAGCCGGCAGATGCGGTGCTGGTTCTGGACGAATCAGGATTGATCCTGTTCGCCAATACTGCAGCGCAGACCCTGTACGGGCGCTCGGCGTCGACCTTGGTTGGATCGTCATTTGGTTTTCCGGTCGCGGGCACAACCAGCCGGGAGATTCACGTCAACCGCCCCGACGCCAGCAGCGTCATCGCCGAGATTCGCATGGCCTCGACGCGCTGGGAAGGCAAGCCAGCCTGGGTGACTTCGTTGCGCGACATCACCGAGCGTAAGCAGGCCGAGGAGGTGCAGGCGCGGCTGTTGCACACCCTGGAAACCAGTCTCAATGAGGTGTACTACTTTGACGCCGAGAGCCTGCGCTTTGAGTATGTCAATCCGGGTGCATTGCGTAATCTGGGCTATTCGCTCGAAGCCATGCGGCAAATGACTCCTCTGGATTTGAAGCCGGAATTCACCGAAGCCTCCTTCCGCCAGTTCATCGCACCCTTGACTCGCGGCGAACAAGCGGAACAGCGCTTCCAAACCATTCACCGCCGCGCCGACGGCAGCAACTACCCGGTAGAGGTCTTCCTGCAACTGGTCGAGCGTCAAAACAAGCGCGTATTTTTGGCCATCATCCGGGATAACAGCGAGCGCATGAAGGCCGAACGGGCGCGTGATGAGAGTGAGGATCGCTTCCGCCTGCTCTGGCAAACCTGCTCCCATGCGATCGTGCTCATGGACCGCAACAGCATCATTCGTTACGCGAACCCGGCGCTGCAGCAAGTTTTTGGCCACGAGCCGTCCGCGGTGACTGGCAACAGCCTGGCCTTGCTACAACCCAAGCATCTGGCCGCCAGCCATATGAAAGGTATGCGGCGCCATCTTGAAACCGGCCAAAGAACGGTAGATTGGCGCGCGGTAGAAACCATCGGACTGCACAAGGACGGCCACGAATTTCCTGTTGAAATCACATTCAGCAGCATGGAGATCAATGGTGAACTGATGTTCGCCGGGTTCATGCGCGATACAACAGAGCGCAAGCAAGCCGAACGGGCGCTGCGCAACAGCGAACACCAGCTGCGCGGCCTTGCGGAATCGATGCCGCAAATGGTTTGGATGACGCGCCCCGACGGCTGGGCGGTCTACTTCAACCAGCGCTGGGTGGACTACACCGGACAGACGCCAGAGGAGAGTCAGGGACATGGCTGGATTGCCGCGCTTCACCCGGATGATCAGGATGCTGCATGGCAGACTTGGCAGAAGGCGACGGCAGAACAGGCTGAATACTCCATCGAGTACCGCTTGCGCAGGATCGATGGAAGTTATCGCTGGATGCTGACTCGTGGCGTGCCGTTTCGCGACCCGGCTGGCCAAATCGATACGTGGATGGGCACCTGCACCGACATCGATGACCTCAAGCGCGTCACCCAGCAGCTTACGCATAACTCCATGTTGCTGCGCATCGCCGGCAAGACTGCGCACGTCGGCGGCTGGACCCTCAGCGTTGCGGACCAGCGCTTGACCTGGTCCGACGAGGTGTTCGACATCGTCGAGTATCCGGTGAGCGATGAGCCTCCGCTGGAGATCGCGCTGAACCTGTATCCGCCCCAGTGGCGCGAACCGCTGGCGCAGTCGCTGGCGCTTTGCATGCAGGACGGAACACCCTTCGACATGGAAGCGCAGCTCGTCACCGCCAAGGGTCGCGTGTTGTGGGTGCGGGTGGTCGCGCAGGCTGAACGTGACGCGACCGGTGCGATCGTGCGGATCGGCGGCGCCTTCCAGGATTTGTCGCAGATCAAGCGGGCCGAGCAATCGGCGCGCGAGAGCGCCGAACGATTCCGGCTTTTGTCCAAGGCCTCGCGCGATGCGATCTGGGACTGGGACCTGCGGGCGGACACCCTGTGGTGGAACGAGGGATACCAGGAACTGTTCGGTTTGCAGCCCGACCCGGCCAGGACTGGCACGCAGGAGCGCGAAGCCGCCATGCATGCGCAGGACCGCGATCGGGTGATGGCGGGAATTCGCGAGGCAGTCGCGGGCAGCACCATCGTCTGGAGCGACAACTACCGGCTGCTGCGGGGTGACGGCAGCCAGGCGCAGGTGGATGACCGGGGCTACCTGATCCGCGATGCCGCGGGCCAAGCGATCCGGATGGTTGGCGCCTTGACCGATGTCTCGGCCAAGCTACTGCTCGAAGAACATTTGCGCCAGTCGCAGCGCCTGGAGTCGATCGGCCAACTGACCGGTGGTGTTGCGCACGACTTCAACAACCTGCTCACGGTGATCCTGGGCAATGCCGAGTTGTTGCAGGAGGAGCTTTCCCAGGATCCCGAGAGTCAGGAGCTGGCAAGCATGATCGGTAGCGCCGCGCAGCGTGGTGCCGAACTCACGCATCGACTGCTGGCCTTTGCGCGCAAGCAGCCACTCGATCCCGAGCCAATAGACGTGAACCAACTAATTGACCGCTTCGACCCGTTGCTGCGGCGCACGCTGGGCGAACAGGTCGAGATCGCATTTGTGCGCGGCCCTGAGTTATGGCAAGCGCTCGCCGACGCAAGCCAGTTGGAGAGTGCCCTGCTGAACCTGTGCATCAATTCGCGTGATGCCATGCCCGATGGCGGGAAGCTGACCATCGAGACCGCCAACATCGATCTGGACGAGGACTACACGCGCCAGCATGCCGATCTCCAGCCGGGCGACTATGTGATGCTGGCAGTGTCCGATACCGGTCAGGGCATGGAGCCGCAGGTGATCGCGCGGGTGTTCGAGCCATTCTTCACCACCAAGGAGAAGGGCAAGGGCAGCGGATTGGGCTTGGCGATGGTGTACGGGTTCGTCAAGCAGTCCCATGGTCATGTCAACGTTTATTCCGAACCCGGCCATGGCACGACGATGCGGGTGTACTTGCCGCGTGCCTTGCAGCCTGCCGACCCAGGAACCAAAGCGTCGGTCCGGGACCATCTGGGTGGCGGTGGCGAGTCCATCCTTCTGGTCGAGGATGACGAACTGGTTCGGGGTTATGCCAGTGGGCAACTGGCCGCGCTGGGGTACCAGGTGATCGAGGCACCGAACGGCAACCGCGCGCTGGAGATCCTGCGCTCGGGCGAAGCCATCGATCTGCTGTTCACCGATGTCGTCATGCCCGGCATGGGCGGGCGCCAGCTGGTCGAGCAGGCCCAGTTGCTACGACCCCGGCTCAAGGTGCTCTACACCTCCGGATACACCGAAAATTCCATCGTCCACCATGGCAAGCTGGACAAAGGTGTGCATCTGTTGAGCAAACCCTACCTTCGCTCCGTTCTGGCGAACAAGCTGCGCGAGGTGCTCGACAGTTGAATCCGCGTGAGCGCCTGGCAGGCTGGACCATGACACTTGCTCTTGAACCGGATTGCCGGACACCAGCAATGAAATGAGGTGTTCAGGACATGGCGGTGACGGTTAAGTGTTGCTCAGGAGCAGGCCAGTCAGCGTAAGGGCTGGATGACTGTTATCTGCCAATCACTGCCTCTGGATTCGCGGGTGACTTCATTGCATCAAAACTCCTTGAGACCGATGTGAACGCAGGTTTCAAGAATGGCATGCGCAACAGGTGGATACCGCCAGCGCCATGCAAAAGGCCCGCATGAGCGGGCCCTTTGCATGGCGCTGGCGCGCGCGACGGATCAGCGACTGACCACGGTTGTTGTTGCAACCGTGGCCGGTGCAGCTGCCGTAGTGATGGCCACCGGCTCGGCCACCGTGCCGGTGGTCTTGGCCATCGGCGGATGGAACTGCATCACCAACGGCACGATCAGCAGTGCCACGATGTTGATGATCTTGATCAAGGGGTTGATCGCAGGGCCGGCCGTGTCCTTGTAGGGGTCGCCCACGGTGTCGCCGGTCACGGCTGCCTTGTGCGT
>JBKJRR010000438.1:0-9447 GCA_046594635.1 Burkholderiaceae bacterium | reverse complement strand
CGCTGGCGGTGCCGCCTTGGTCTGTGGTGCCGTCTGCTGCGCCGGCGTTGTCAGCACGGTTTCGTCCTGTCCGACTGTAGTTACCGGCAGCGGGGTAGTCGGTTCAGCCACGGTCGACAACTGCACGCCCGCCGTGGGCGGATCGAGTGCTGCGAGTGCCATATGGCCGTCGAGTGGACGGGTCTGGACGTGCACCAGGCTTGCGCCGAGCGCCACGACCGCAATGCCGAGCACGGCAACGGCCGCCCATAAATGCCGGGTGATGACGCCACTGGTGGGCGCTGGGTGCGTGGCGGTGTTCATCGGACTTTCCCTTCAGGTCTGGCGCCACAGGCGCCTTGTGCCGCATCGGCGATGGCCGAATGCGCTAAGCCTCTAGAAGGTAACCAATCGATGCTGTGCGCCGTGTTCCGGTGTGTAACTGGGGGTAAAGCAGGCCCGGCGCGCGGGCCAGGCCGGATCAGGCGGGCGCCTTGGCCGGCAAAGTCCAGTTCTCGCGCGGATAGTGACAGGTGTATCCGTTCGGGTAACGCTCCAGGTAGTCCTGGTGGTCAGGTTCGGCTTCCCAGAAATCGCCTACGGGCGCGACCTCGGTCACCACCTTGCCGGGCCAAAGACCGCTGGCGTTGACGTCGGCAATGGTGCGCAGGGCCTCCTGCTTCTGGGCCTCTGACACATGGTAGATGGCGGAGCGGTACGACAGGCCCATATCGTTGCCTTGGCGATTTTTCGTGCTCGGGTCGTGGATCTGGAAAAAGAACTCCAACAAACGGCGGTAGCTGATGACCGCCGGATCGAACGTGATCTCGATGCCCTCTGCGTGGGTGCCGTGGTTGCGGTAGGTGGCGTTGGCCACGTCGCCGCCGGTGTATCCGACGCGGGTGGTCTTCACGCCGGGCATCTTGCGGATCAGGTCCTGCATGCCCCAGAAGCAGCCGCCTGCCAGCACCGCGCGTTCCATTGTGGTTGCCATGATGTCAAACCTCCTCGACCTGGTTCAGATACGCGCCATAACCCTGGGCGTCCATGTCTGCGCGGCGCACGAAGCGCAGCGACGCCGAATTGATGCAATAACGCAGACCTCCCCGGTCGCGTGGTCCGTCCGGAAACACGTGGCCCAGATGGCTGTCGCCATGGGTGGAGCGCACTTCGGTACGCACCATGCCAAGCGTGCTGTCGCGTATCTCAGTGACATGCGCCGGCTCGATGGGTTTGGTGAAGCTTGGCCAGCCGCAGCCGGACTCGAACTTGTCGGCGGACGCGAACAGCGGCTCGCCCGACACGATGTCGACGTAAATACCGGCCTCATGGTTGTCCAGGTACTTGCCGCTGCCGGGACGCTCGGTGCCGCTGTGTTGCGTCACGCGGTATTGCTCGGGCGAGAGCTTGGCAATGGCTTCGGCAGATTTGGTGTATGGGGTCATGGTGTGTGATTCCTCCTAATGGCGTGGGTTGCAGGTTTACGGCGTACGCCATCAAAACCTGGGATGGCCCCGGTTATTCAAACCGATTGTTGGTCGACTTGGCATTCCTGCCCTTACAGCAGGGTCAATCTGGCGACCCCGAGACGCCGCAGCAGTCCTGGCTTCAGGGCGTGCGTTGCAGGGTTTGCAGCAGTTCCGGTGTGGGATATCCGTCGGCGGGCAAGCCGGCGCTGCGCTGGTAGGCGCGTATGCCTGCGCGTGTCGCCGGCCCCATCAGGCCGTCGGGTGTGCCGCTTTCGAAGCCGCGCTGGTTCAGCCTCGACTGCAATTCCAGCACCTGCGCGCGTGTCAGTGGTGCCAGATCTCGTGGCCAGGACGCCAGCACACCCGGGCCGCCGGCAAGCTGCTGCGCCAGCAATCCGACGGCAAGCGCGTAGCTGGTGGAGTTGTTGTAGCGCAGGATAGTGCGGAAGTTGGCACCGACCAGGAAGGCTGGCCCGCGCCATCCGGCCGGCAACATGAGGGTGGCATCCGGCATATCGGGTAGCGCCATGCCGTTCATGGCCAACACCCCTTCGCCAGCCCATTGGGTGTTGCTTTGGCGCAAGTTGGTGTCGGCGCGCCCGAGATCGAAACCACTCGGCAGGCGTACCTCCAGCCCCCAGGCTTGTGGTGCTTGCCAACCCGAGCGCGCCAGAAAATTCGCGGTCGACGCCAGCACATCGGCCATGCTGCCCCAGATGTCGCGCCGGCCGTCGCCGTCGGCATCCACCGCATAGGCGAGAAAATTGGACGGCAGGAACTGGGTCTGGCCCATGGCGCCGGCCCAGGAGCCGATCATCTGCTCGCGCCGGATATCTCCGTTTTGCAGAATTTTCAAGGCTGCCAGCAACTCGGTGCGGGCCCATTTCTCGCGTCGACCATCAAAGCCCAGCGTTGCCAGCGCGTCAATGGCCGACAGATCGCCATAGTTGCTGCCGTAGTTGCTCTCCATGCCCCATATCGCAACCAGGATGGCAGGCGGCACACCGTACTGCGCACTGGCTGCTTCGGCCTGGGCACGCACCTGTTCGAGTTTCAGCTGCCCTGCGGCGATACGTCCGGGCGACACCGTGCGATCAAGATAGTCCCACACGCTGCGGGTGAACTCGGCCTGGGAGCGGTCGCGCTCAACGACCTGCGGCAGGTAGGTTACGTTGGCAAAGGCGTTTTGCAAGGTCGCCTCGGTTATGCCGTCTGCACGTGCACTGGCACGGAAGTCGCGCACCCAGGCGACAAAAGGCGTGAGCAGCATGGCCGTCGCGCTGGTGGTCTCCGGCGCAACAGTTGCGCCGGTGCTGGCGGGCACGGCGGACGTAGCGGGCATGGTGGGTATGGCGGGTATGGCGGCAGTTGGCACGTTGGACGGTGGTGCAACTGGCTTGGTGGTGCAAGCACTCACCGCCCAGGCGAGGACGAGTGGCGCCAGGATCGAGGGGCGCAGGGTAAAGAGAGGGCGAGGCAAAGGCATGGTGTCGATTGTCTCGCGTCGCCGACGATGGCACGCCCAGGGACCTGACACGCTGCGCGGAACCTAGAATGCGCCACCGGCGGTGCCATAGGGCCGCTCGGGACCCAACAACTCCCAGACTCCAACATGACCACACTCAAGCTGACCTATTTCGACTTCCACGGCGGGCGCGCCGAGCCTGTGCGTCTGGCGCTGCATCTGGGTGGTGTCGACTTCGAAGACCATCGTTTTTCGTTTGCGGATTTTCCTGCGGTGCGGCAAGCAGCCCCGCTGGGACAGGTGCCGGTTCTTGAGGTCGATGGGGTGGCCGTGACACAGAGCGATGCCATATTGCGATTTGCCGGCAAACGAGTGGGCCTGTATCCGACCGACGATTACCAGGCACTGCTGTGCGACGAGGTGACGGCGGCCGCCGAAGACATCAGCATCAAGGTCGGCAACACGTTCGGCCTGACCGGCGACGCGTTGAAGGATGCCCGGCAGCTTTTGGTCGACGGGCCCTTGACCCAATACCTGGTCTGGCTGCAACACCAGTTGAAGTCCCACGGCGGCAAATATTTCGCTGACGACCGACTCACGATTGCAGACCTGAAGATTTTTGTGCTGATCCGCAGTTTGAATTCCGGGCACCTGGACCACGTGCCGATCGATCTGGTTGCGAAGATCGCGCCCGTGCTAGACGAACACGCCAAACGCGTGGCTGCGCATCCAGGCATTGCCGCGTACTACGCCAAATCCGGTATCAACTGAACTGGAAAACGGTTGAACGGCGTTTCAACGCCGTTCCCACCCGGCGATGGCGCGATGCATGAATGCGTCGAACATCGGTATATCCAGAGCGGTATCGTCATGGTTTGGGGTGTGGTCCATCCGATTGCCGATCAGCGGGAACTCAGCGTCGGCGCCAGCGAAGACTCCATTGCCAGATATCAGGTCCTAGAAGATCATGTCTGCGCGCGGTGTCGCCCCGCGCAGATATACCACTGCGCCGGTCGTGGAATGAATCGTGGCATGGGGCAGGTTGGCGTGGGCCAGGTGGAAGTCGCCTTCGTGCAGCTCCAACTCCGTGCCGATCGCCAGGACACCGCTTAGCACCAGGCATTCTTCGTCAACCGGATGATGGTGGGCTGGCAGAACCGCGCCCGGGGCGAAGCGCAACAGGTAGGACATGGTGTCTGCGGCCTCGTACAGTACGCGGCATTCGATGCCGGGCAAGAAGGGCACCCAGCGCCGGGCATCGGCGCGGGCGGTGATATGACGCGTGGTGCTGTCCTGGGCGATGTCATGCATGAGGCGGCGGCGCACACGCTTGTACAGGTCGCTGGCGTGGACATCGTCGGATACCGGGCCTTGGTCGGGCGAGCGGCTACCGCCCGCGTTGTCGGTTTCGCAGGGCATTGGCGCTGAGGGTGATGGCTGGCGCGGCCCGCCATCGGTTCCGCTCACGGTCACGGCGCCGCAGAGCCGCGCAAGGCCCGCGTCATCACCGAAGGTTTGAACTGCATACCGATTGCGGTTGTACCGCGGCTGCGCAGGCATCCTGCAGAGTCTCGCGCATCTTCAGCGGGGATCGGCGAAGAATGGACTTGACCGTGCCGATTGGCATCGTCGTGGTGGCGGCTATTTGGGCGTGACTCATCTCGCGATAATAAGCGAGGCCCAAAACCCATCGTTCCGGGCTGGATAGCGCGGACAAGGCAGCACCGAGCCTCGTGCGCATTCGGGACGCCTCCAGCATAGCCGGTGGATCGGGCGCGGACGATGGTGTCGTGTCCTCATCGAGCGACATTGGCGCGTCATACGCACCGGCGTGACGCAGCCGCTCGACGCGCAGGCGGTCGAGGGCGCGGCTGCGCGCAATGGTCATGAGCCACGTGATCGCGTTGGCGCGCAGCGGGTCGAAACGGGAGCATTGCTGCCATGCCTGCAGGTAGGCCTCGGACAACACGTCTTCTGCGTGGTTGTGGCCCACGATTCGAAGCACGCCGACCAAGGCAATGCGCGCTGTCAAGCCATAAAACTCGTCAAACGCGCGTGCATTGCCCTGGGCTGCCGTGCGCACGAGTGCGCTCAATCGGGTTGGCAGATCGTCCTGTGGCGTGTCATGTGAATCGTGAGCAGCCGCCCCGGCAACTGCCAAGGTGGAGAAATTCAAGGGGGTGGGCGATGGCGTCAAGTTGAAGCGTCAGGCCGTGATGTGCGGGTGCATGGCTCACACTGTATGCATCTTTGGCTAACTCCTTCGCTCACGCCGGCCCGAAGGTTTGTAGGAAAAGCCCGTGCTGTATGCCGCGGTGGCGAAACCTGGGTGTGGAGCTGCGTCCGATGTCCGGCCACTACTGGCTGGCTCTTGCTTTGTGGAGCCAGTCTTCGCAAGCGCTGACGCCGCAATCGGTCTTTCCAAACCGATAAGCCGCCAAGCGTCGTAAAGAGGCCTTGATGACGGACCCGTCCGATGCTCCAGGCACTCGTTCACGATTCCAGTTGAGCTGCCAGCGTTTGGCGGGCCTGACGTTCATCTTTCGGTGGATTGCCATTGGCGGCACCGCGCATTTTGTCGCTACCGACGCCGAAATGCGCATCGTGCCGCCGCTTATCCCATGGTCCCATGCTGCGGCTCAGGTGGCTCTGCTGGTACTCATTGCATGGGCGACCATCCGGGCACCGAGCGGCAAGGGGTGAGCTTGTCGATACCGTTTGATGGCCGCATGGGTGGAGCGAAACGGCGCCAACTCCGATCCATCGGTCGCCCCCCTGCTGCTTCAGGCGCGAGGCACGCTACAGGTTGGAGCCCACCAGGCGCCTCAACTCTGCCGCCTCCATACCCCGGCGCTGCACCATGTCGGCCAACTGGTCATCGCCGATCTTGCCGACATTGAAATAAGCGCTGTCCGGATGGGAAAACTGGAAGCCGCTGACGCTGGCGGCCGGTGTCATGGCCAGACTTGTCGTCAATTCCATGCCGATCTCGTCGGCGGCCAATAGCCGAAACATGTCGCGCTTGGCGCTGTGGTCGGGGCACGCCGGGTAGCCGGGTGCCGGGCGTATGCCGCGGTACTTCTCGGCGATCAGCGCGGCGTTGTCGAGGTTTTCGTCCGCGGCATAACCCCACAGGTCGGTGCGCACGCGATGGTGCAGGCATTCGGCAAACGCCTCGGCCAGGCGGTCAGCCAGCGCCTTGAGCGTGATGGCGGAATAGTCGTCCAGATCGTCAAGAAAGTATTTCTCCTTCTTGTCGACCCCGATGCCAGCGGTCACGGCGAACACGCCGATGTAGTCTTTCAGGCCACTGGCTTTTGGCGCGATGAAGTCGGCCAGACAGCGGCTGGGACGCATGACGCCGTCGATCACCTGCTTCTCGGTCTGCTGGCGCATGCCGTACCAGGTCATGGCGACTTCGCTGCGACTGTCGTCGGTATAGATTTCGATGTCGTCGTCGTTGACGGTATTGGCCGGGTACAGGCCGATCACGCCGTTGGCCGTTAGCCAACGGCCTTCGATCAGGCGCTTGAGCATGCGCTGGCCATCGGCATACACACGTACGGCTTCGGTGCCGACCACCTCGTCCTTGAGGATGTCCGGGAATCGCCCTGCCAGATCCCAGGTCTGGAAAAACGGACCCCAGTCGATGAACGTGGCCAGTTCAGCCAGGTCGAAATTGCGAAACAGCCGCTTGCCGATGAACTTGGGTACGGGCGGTGAGTAGCCCGTCCACACCATCGGCGTCTTGTTCGCGCGGGCCTTTGCGAGCGGCCAGATCGGGGTCTGTTTCTTGTTCGCGTGTTGTGTGCGCACCCGCTCGTAGTCGGCCGCCAGTTCCGCGAGGTAGACGCTGGGGTTGTCAGCCAGCAGGCTTTGCACGACGCCCACACTGCGCGAGGCATCGGGCACATAGACCACGGCGCCGTCATAGTGCGGAGCCACCTTGACGGCGGTGTGCACGCGCGAGGTGGTTGCGCCGCCGATCAGCAGCGGGATCTTGCGCATGCGGCAGTAGTCGTCCTTCTGCATCTCACCGGCGACATACTGCATTTCTTCCAGGCTGGGCGTGATCAGACCCGACAGGCCGATGATGTCCGCACCTTCGACCTTGGCCTTTGCCAGTATCTCGTGGCAGGGCACCATCACACCCATGTTGACCACGTCAAAATTGTTGCACTGCAAGACGACCGTGACGATGTTCTTGCCGATGTCGTGCACGTCGCCCTTGACGGTGGCAATGACGATCTTGCCTTTCGTTTTGACGTCTTCGCCAGCAAGTTCCTGCTGGCGCTTTTCTTCCTCGATATACGGAATCAGATGTGCCACCGCCTGCTTCATGACGCGCGCACTCTTGACCACCTGCGGCAGGAACATCTTGCCCTGGCCGAACAGGTCGCCGACGATGCCCATGCCATCCATCAAGGGACCTTCGATCACGTGCAGCGGCCGCCCGCCAGTGGCCAGAATGCCCTGATACGCCTCCTCGGTATCGCTGACGATGAAGTCGGTGATGCCGTGCACCAGCGCATGCGACAGTCGGTGGCCGACGCTGGCGGGCGTATCAAGCGTGCCGCGCCACTCCAGCTTTTTGCTTTCGTCCTTGGCCGCACCTTTGGCCGAATCGGCAATCTCCACCAGTCGTTCGCCGGCGTCGGGCCGGCGGTTGAGCACCACATCCTCGACCCGTTCGCGCAGCTCCGGTTCCAGGTCGTCGTAGACGCCCATCATGCCGGCGTTGACGATGCCCATGTCCATGCCGGCCTGGATCGCGTGGTACAGGAACACGGTGTGGATCGCCTCGCGCACCGGGTCGTTGCCGCGGAACGAAAAACTCACATTGCTCACGCCGCCCGAGACCTTGGCGCCGGGCAGGTTGGCCTTGATCCAGCGCGTGGCCTCGATGAAGTCGACCGCGTAGTTGTTGTGTTCCTCGATACCGGTGGCAATCGCGAAGATGTTCGGGTCAAAGATGATGTCTTCTGCTGGAAAGCCGATTTCATCGACCAGGATGTTGTAGGCACGCTGGCTGATTTCGGTCTTGCGCGCGTAGGTGTCGGCCTGGCCTTTTTCGTCGAAGGCCATGACGACCGCCGCGGCACCGTAACGCCGCAACAACCTGGCCTGCTGCTTGAACGCTTCTTCTCCCTCCTTCATGCTGATCGAGTTGACGATGGCTTTGCCCTGAACGCAACGCAGGCCGGCCTCGATCACGCTCCATTTGGACGAGTCGATCATGATCGGCACGCGCGAGATGTCGGGTTCGCTGGCGATCAGGTTCAGGAAACGCACCATGGCCGCCTGGCTGTCGAGCATGGCCTCGTCCATGTTGATATCGATGATCTGCGCGCCGTTCTCGACCTGCTGGCGCGCCACCGCCAGCGCCTGCTCGAAGTCGCCATTCAGGATCATGCGCGCGAACGCCTTGGAGCCGGTGATGTTGGTGCGCTCGCCGATGTTGACGAACAGCGAGTCCGCGTTGATCTCGACCGGCTCCAGGCCGGACAGGCGCATGGGCTCGGGCGTGGACGCGGGGTTCGGGTCGGCTGGTGTCGTCATGGCGGCTCACTCACTCTCTGGGTCGGTGCCAATGGCCTTGTTGTTGCCATTGCCGGTCAATAGGGAGTGAGCGCCGTTGATGCACCCAAGCCTGACGAGGGGGTGTCCGATCGGGACAACCGGCCTCGCTGCAACGCTCCTTGGGCGAAGGGGCATTCTAGTCCTGCCTCCTGTTGCCGCCCTGGTAAGTCTCCATGCCACATCATTCAGCCGGTGGCGTGGGATGCGGCGTTGACCATCGCTGGTCTTTGCCGCAAGGTCGCGCTTGCGCCGGGCGTCCGCGTCCGTGCCGGGTTGGCGCCGGATGGTAACGGCGGCGATTCAATTCATTGCATGTCGACATCTACATGCATGAAACGCAATGATGTTGCCGCGACGCATCACCGACAGCCTGCGTACCGACCTGGCCCAATACCCTGCCACCCTGCCGTTGCGTTGTTGGGGCCGCGCCAGGCTGGCAAGACCCGCGAGGATCGTTGTCTGGATTACGAAATCGACCTGCTTGGACCGCAGTTCTCACCAGAAGATTGCGGATCGCCGACCATCTCTTCCGCTGGCGAGCATATGCGGGGAACATGTCTTGTGAAGTCGAGATGTCTGCGTCACCTCTGCCACCCCGATCTTTTTCCCACGCAATCGTGTCGATGAAGTTGCCTCGTCCGAAAACCTCATCCATCACCACCCTGAGATAGTGCCCCTCGTTGTCATCGATGGTCACCCATATCGAACCGTCTTCCTTCAGCGGCTCGCGCGACAACTGCAGACGCGGCAACATCAGGCTCAGCCACTGGCTGTGCTCCAGGTTGTCGTCGTAGTGCTCGAACGCGTTCTTGGGGTTGTACGGCGGATCGATGAAGATGCATTTCACCCGTCCCCGAAAGAACGGCAACAGGGCCTTGAGCGCTTCGACGTTGTCGCCCTGGATCAGCAGGTTGTCGGCTCCGGTTGCAGGGTCGCCAAAACGGTGGCCGGCGG
>JBKJRR010000295.1:0-18352 GCA_046594635.1 Burkholderiaceae bacterium | reverse complement strand
CCGTCAAGCAGCAGGCACCCAATAACCCGACCACGCGTTATTTTGAGACCCAGTTGGCGTATCAGCAGAAAGATTTCAAGAAAGCAAAAGAGTTCGCGCTGCAATTGCTCAAGGTCGCCCCGGACAGTATTCAGGCACTCGCGCTGGCCGGTGCGATCGAGCTTCAGGCTGGAACGCCTGTGCAGGCGGAGACTTATCTGTCCAAGGCCTTGTCCACCGCACCGCAGTCCAGCCTGGTGCGTCGCCTGCTGACCACATCCTATCTGCGCTCAGGCCAGTTGGACAAAGCCGTGGCGACGTTGCAGCCCTTGCTGAAAGAAGCGGATACCGACCCCGCCATCAGTGCGCTGGCAGGTGAAGCCTTTTTGCAAACTGGCGATATCAAGAAGGCGGAAGAGTATTTTGCAAAAGCCGCACGCCAGGATCCGAAGAACCCGCGCCCCAGAACGGCTTTGGCATTGACCCAGCTTGCTGCAGGAAATGCGTCCGGACTCATTGACTTGCAGGCCATCGCCGACTCCGATAGCGGAACCATGGCGGACATGGCATTGATCAGCGTGAGCCTTCGGCGCGGCGAGTTGGACAAGGCGCTCAAAGCCATTGATGGCCTGGAGAAAAAGCAGCCGAAAAGTCCCCTGGCGTCCAATCTGCGTGCCCGCACCTTGCTGGCCAAGAAGGATGTCGCTGGTGCGCGCAAGGCATTTGAGCGGGCGATTGAAATCGACCCGATGTACATGCCGGCGGTTGCGAGTCTGGCGGCACTCGATCTTGCCGACAAGAAGCCGGAGTTGGCACGCAAGCGTTTCGAGGCGGTGCTGGCCAAGGAGCCAAAGCAGCCCCAGGCACTTCTGGCTTTGGCGGAGTTACGCGCGCGCGAAGGTGGCGGCAAGGAAGAGGTCGCCGAGTTGATTACGCGCGCCATTACCGCCAATCCGACCGAGAAGGTGCCACGCCTGCTGCTGGTGGATCTGCATCTGCGCAGCAAAGACACCAAGCTGGCCTTGTCGGCAGCGCAAAATGCCGTGGCAGCGATTCCAGACAGCCATGAGATTCTGGATGCACTGGGGCGCGCGCAGCTGGCGTCCGGCGATACCAATCAGGCCTTGATCAGCTTCAACAAGGTGGCGGCAATGCAGCCCGGTTCACCGTTGCCACACCTGCGCTTGGCCGAGGCCTCCCTTTCGGCCAAGGACAAGAGCGCAGCAACCCAAAGTCTGCGGCGTGCGCTGGACATCAAACCAGACCTGCTCGACGCGCAGCGTGGCCTGATTCTCCTGGCGCTGGATGCGAAGAATTACACTGAGGCGACTGCGCTGGCGCGCGCGATTCAAAAGCAGCGTCCGAAGGCGGCGATCGGCTATCAGTTTGAGGGTGACATCGCAGCGGCGCAGAAAAAATGGGATGTGGCAGCTGAGGGCTATCGCGCGGGCCTCAAACAAGGGACCTTCCCTGTGTTGGCCATCAAAGTGCATGGCGTATTGATGGTCAGTGGCAAGACTGCCGATGCGGACAAGTTCGCGGCCAGCTGGTTGCGTGACAACCCGAAAGATGCGGTGATGCGGATGGCGCTGGCCAACAGCGCGATCACGACGAAGAATTTTTTGGGGGCAGAGAAGCTCTACAAGGAGCTGATCGAGCTCGAGCCGAACAACGCGATTGCCTTCAACAACCTGGCGTGGGTAACCGGCCAGTTGAAAAAGGACGGTGCCATCGCCTATGCTGAAAAGGCCATCGCACTGGTCCCCACGCAGCCGGCATACATGGACACGTTGGCGATGCTGCTGCTGGACAAGGGCGAACAGGCCAAGGCCCTGGAATGGCAGAACAAGGCGGTCGCGCTGCAGTCCACCAACGGGCTTTACAAGCTGAACCTTGCCAAGATCCACATCAAGGGCGGCAACAAGGATCTTGCCCGCAAGGAACTGGACGACGTGGCCAAAATGGGTGACAAGTTCGGTGGCCAGGCGCAAGTGGCTGAATTGCTCAAGAGCCTTTAGCCCGCACATGGGTCGGTGGGAATGATGCGTGACCAACCGGTTGTCGCGGTGTTGGCATCGCGGGCATGGCAAGCCGTGTGTTTTGCGATGAATCGCGTCCTACCCAGTGCCCGGACAATCGCAGTCGCAACGGCACTTGTGCTGTTCGCATCCCTGACTCGCCCGGCTTACGCCGACCTCCCTGACACCGTCGCCCGGATCAAACCCGCTTTGGTCGTGGTCGGTTCCTTCCGCAGCACCGACAGCCCGCGTTTTCGCATGCGCGGCAGCGGCTTTGTCGTCGGTGACGGCACCCTGGTCATTACCAATTTCCATGTCCTGCCCGAGGCCAGCGAGAACATGGCCAATGCCAGCATGGTGGTACAGGTTCGGCGTGCTGGCGGTGATCTTTCGATGCGCCAGGCGACGGTGGTACAGGTCGACAAGGTGCATGACCTGGCGTTGTTGCGTTTTGAGGGGGCGCCAGCACCGGCCATGCTGATCGGCGACTCCAACGCGGCACGGGAAGGTCAGGCGGTCGCGTTCATGGGCTTTCCCATCGGTGGCGCACTCGGGTTCTCGCCGGTCACGCACCGCGCCCTGATCTCGTCGATCACACCCGCCGCGATGCCCACGCCCAGCGCCCGTCAACTCAATGAGGCAACCATTCGCAGCGTTCGTACCGGTCAGTTCAGCATCTTTCAGCTCGATGGCACGGCTTACCCCGGAAACAGTGGTGGTCCCTTATTCGACCCCGACACGGGTGATGTTCTGGGTGTCGTCAATATGGTGTTCATCAAGGGCTCGCGCGAGTCCGCATTGAGCCAGCCTTCCGGTATCAGTTATGCGATACCGTCCCGATACGTGCAGGAGTTGCTCGACGCGGCGCGACTCAAGTAACGCGAACGCAACGGAGGCGGCGGACATTCAGTCCGCCATGTAGCGCGTCGCGTTTTCCAGGTCTTCGTGCGTGATGCCGGACGTCAGTGCCCCGACAAATTTGCGCCAGGATTCATCGGGTTCGGCCAATGTGAATCCGTAGAAGTTGTGATTACCCGAGGACTTGCCGCGTACCGCCATGGCCTGCACCGTCGACTGCTCTGCATTGCCCAGTTGAATGGTCGCCTCGCCCCATACGCGGGTCGGAATCTCGATGTCCGAGTGCGCAAGAAATCCGAAGACGGACAGTTCCACCACCTGCAGTGACGACGCGTGGACCTTGCCATCCGACCGGATCACGAAGTTGCCGGGGCATTTGAGCGAATAACGCTGGTGCTGACGCAATTGCGCGCCACTCTTTGGGGGCACGGTCATTTTCGGCAGCATCTTCTGGTGTTCCGGCAGGTCGTAGATCGAACGCAACAGCATCTTCTCGCGATCGGTCAGATGCTCGAACACCTGCGTTCGCTGATTGAAGAAGTAGTCCAGCAACCCGGTTGTCATCACCGGATCGTTCGTGGTGTGGTATCGCCGCTGCGGCAGGAGGATGTTGGGCAACTTGGTGCGCACGAAGTATTCAAACAAGTTCTTGCGCTGTGGCTTGTTCGCGTACGTATTCTTGTATTTTTTCGGCGCCCTGAGCAGGTCCAGCGTCGCACCTACGGCCGGTGCGCCGTTGGCAAAGTCATAGTTGTCGACCTTGTTTTCGGACAGCCGTTTGAAGAAGAGCAGCGACTCATACATCTCGATGCGGTTCGGATGCACGGCGATCACCAGGTGTCGGGTGTCGAAGAACGTGGTGCAGTACTCGTACATGAACTTCATCAGCGGGAACAGAATGGCCCCGCCGGTCTTGCGAAAGTCGGGGTGCACCGCCAGCGCGGAGACTTCGGCAATTTTCCCGCCCCGGGCTCGCACCGCCTTGAGGTCGAAGATCGCCTGCAGCGGAAATCCGAATACGCTTTCGCGAATCAGCGACATGGTTCCCACGACCTGGCCGTCGAATTTGGCACACAAGGTGGTGGTTGTCGGCAAGGCGTGGTAAATCGTCGCCCGCAGACCGGACGGCGCCGGCTTCATGAAGCCACTGCTCACATATGCGTCATGCAGCAGTTTGAAGCAGGCTTCGAGTTCTTCCTGGGTTTCGGCGATCTTGAGCACCAGACGTTCATCCGGTGCCGCATCGCAGTCGACGAACGACCGAAAAATAGCGAACCGCACCGACTGCGGGAACAGCGAGAACACGCGGCGCAGGCAGTCATGCCAGAACTTGCGGATGTTGGCCGCCAGCGACCGCTTCTTCACATGTGTCTCCTCGTCGTCGCACGCCCGGTACGGACGAAACTTTCCCGAAACGCCAGCAGAGCTTCGCCTGCCGATCTAGCGGCCGTAAACGTCTTCCAGTCGCACGATATCGTCCTCGCCAAGATAGGTGCCCGATTGCACCTCGATCATTTCCAGTTGAACCCGCCCGGGGTTTTCCAGCCTGTGGGTTGTTCCCAATGGAATATAGGTCGATTCGTTCTCCGACACCAGGAAGCTTTCGTCACCACGGGTCACCTTGGCCGTGCCGCTCACGACGATCCAGTGTTCTGCCCGGTGGTGGTGCATCTGCAAAGAGAGTGTGCCGCCGGGTTTGACCACGATGCGTTTGACCTGGAACCGTGCTCCGGCATCGACGCTGTCATACCAGCCCCAGGGGCGGAACACCTTGCGATGGGTTTGCCCTTCCGGTCGGCCGCGCGCCTTGAGTGCGTCGACAATTTTCTTGACGTCCTGGGTGCGGTCCTTGTGCGCCACCAGGATGGCATCGGAAGTTTCCACCACGATGAGGTCGCGCACGCCCACACAGGCTACCAGACGGCCGCCCGACATGGCGAGCGTGTCCTGGCAGTCCTGCAGCATCACGTCGCCTTGCGCGACATTGCCCTGCGCATCCTTGGTCAGCACTTTCCACAACGCGTCCCAGGCGCCCACGTCGGACCATCCGGCCTGCAGCGGAATCACCACACCCAGTGGCAGAGCGCTATCGGCCATGGCTTTGTCGCGGCTGCTCGCGGTGATGCGCTCCATCACGGCATAGTCGATCGAGTCGGACGGGCCATCGGAGAACGCCTGCTTGTCCACGCGGGCAAAATCGCCGTCACGCGCCACGCCGTCCCATGCGCGGGTGCAGGCAGCGTGGATGTCCGGTCGGCACCGGGCAATGGCGCTGAGCCAGACCGAGGCCTTCATCATGAAGATGCCACTGTTCCAGAGATACGAGCCCTCGTCGAGGTAGCTCTGGGCGGTTTTCAGATCCGGCTTTTCGACAAAACGCGCAATCAGACGCCCCGACGCATGGGAGTCGCCGTCCACTGTCAGGGCACTGCCACCCTGGATATAGCCGTAACCCGTTTCCGGCGCGTCGGGTGTGATGCCGAACGTGACCACCAGGCCTTTGTCTGCCAACGCCGCACCCTGACGGACGGCAGATTGAAAAGCCGGGGTATCGACAATCACGTGATCGGCCGGCATCACCAGCAACACCGGATCCGACGGTGCGTCGGTGCGCGCCGCCAAAGCGGCCAGCGTCAATGCAGGCGCCGTATTGCGTCCGACAGGCTCCAACACCACCGTGCCGGGTTTGCCCATCACACGCAGTTGTTCCGCAATGACGAAGCGGTATTCCTCGTTGCAGACCACCATCGGTGGCGCGACCTGTGTGCCAATGCCATCGGTTCGCCGTACCGTCGCCTGCAACAGCGAATCTTCGCCCACCAGGGGCAACAATTGTTTCGGATATTTTTCGCGCGACAGCGGCCACAACCGTGTGCCCGAGCCGCCAGACAATACGACCGGCTGCACCCGGATGGCGGTTGCTTCTGGGCTGTTCGTTGTTGCAGTTGCAGATTCAGCCACGTGCATCTCCCCATCGCAGTTCCGCGCGTTCGTCGCCCTGGTACAGGGTCTTGCCATGCCGGTCGACGCAGTACTCGGGCGACACGATCATGTCTTCAAAACACATATCGGCCCCAATGCGGGTGTACTCGAACAGGATGCTGCGGCGCACGCTGGCGCCCTTGCGCAAGGTCGAGCCATGCCCGATCCAGACCGGGCCGACGATGCTGGCGCCCGGTTCGATATTGACACTGGATCCGATATATACCGGCCCCTGTATGTCCACCTCGTCCCACGGGATGCGGGTGTTGATACCCACCCAGACGCCGGGTTTCACTTCACGGCCCGGCATGGTCAGCTGGGCGACATCGCCGCGCAAGACTTGTTGCAGCACCGACCAGTAATCGCTGACACGGCCGATATCAATCCAGTTGAAGAAGCGGCTCTGCGCATAAAACGGCAGGCCTTCGGCCACCAGGGACGGGAACAACTGTGATCCGATGTCGTATACCGTATCGGCCGGAATCCGCTCAAAGGCCTGCGGCTCGAAGATGTAGATGCCGGTGCTGGCCAGCGTGGAAAGGGCGTCGGCCGGCTCGGGCTTTTCCTGAAACGACTCGACCTTGCCATCCTTGCCGGCAACCACGATACCGTAGTTCTTGACCTCGTCCCGCGGCACGTCCAGCGTCACCACACTGGCAATTGCGCCTTTCATCTTATGCTCATGCAAGGCGGCGCCGATGTCCAGATCGATCAGCGCGTCGCCACACAACACGATTGTGGTCTCGTCGAAGAAGCCGCTGAAATCCTGGATCTTGCGGATACCACCGGCCGATCCGAGTGGCTTCGGCACGATGTCGCCGTGGGCCCGCGCGCCCTCGTATGAATAGCCAATCTGCACGCCCCAGCGGTGGCCATCACCAAAATACTGTTCGATCCTGTCATTGTGGAAGGCCACGTTGACCATGATCTCTTTCACGCCGTATTTGGCCAGGTGCTCGATCAGGTATTCCATCACCGGTTTACCGAGAATCGGCACCATGGCCTTGGGCAGATCATTGGTCAACGGGCGGACGCGTGTCCCCTGGCCGGCGGCCAGAATCATGCCCTTAGCCATGATGGTTGTTCGCTTTCATACTTTCTCTCCCTGAACAGTTGTTATTTGGACTCTGCTGATCGGTACCCTTGCGGGTTGCTGCTTTGCCAGCGCCAGGCATCGCCACACATGGTCTGCAAGTCGCGTTCGGCTTGCCAACCGAGCAAGTCCCGTGCCTGCGCCGGATCCGCGTAACACGCGGCAATGTCGCCGGCGCGGCGCGCGGCCAGCTCAAACGGTACCGGCCGGCCGCTGGCCTGCTCAAAGGCGCGCACCATGTCCAGCACGCTGTATCCCACGCCCGTGCCGAGGTTGAATGCGCGGCATTCCGCGTGTTGGCGCAAGCGCTCCAGCGCCCTCAGGTGGCCCAGGGCCAGATCAACCACATGGATGTAATCCCGCACGCCGGTGCCATCGGGCGTGGGGTAGTCGTTACCCCATACATTGACATGCGGCCGACGACCCACAGCGACCTGGGCGACAAAGGGCAGCAGGTTGTTCGGCGTGCCTTGGGGATCCTCGCCGATCAAACCGCTGGCATGGGCGCCGACCGGATTGAAATACCTCAGGATAGCGATGCGCCATGTGTCGTCGCTGCGGTGCAGGGCGCGCAGCATGTCCTCGATCACAAGCTTGGTCTGGCCATAAGGGTTGGTTGTCGACAGCGGATGTTCTTCGTCCAGCGGCAGGTGCTGCGGGTCGCCATACACCGTCGCGGACGAACTGAATACCAGACGCCTGACGTCGCAGGCCCGCATGGCTTCGAGCAGTTGCACCGTTCCGTTGACGTTGTTGTCGTAGTAGGCCAGCGGATTCTCGACCGACTCGCCTACCGCCTTGAGGCCGGCAAAATGGATCACCGCCGTGGCACCGCTGTCGCGCAGCGCCGTCTCGATGGCGGCGCGGTCACGGAGGTCGCCCCGTACCACCGTGAGCTGTTTGCCGGTGATCCTTTCGACCCTTGCCAGCGACTCCGGTTGGCTGTTGCAGAAGTTGTCGAACACCGTCACCGCGTGACCGGCATTGAGCAGTTCAACGCAGGTATGGCTGCCGATATAGCCCGCTCCGCCCGTGACAAGAATCATGTCAGTTTCCGTGTGTTGCCAGTTCATGGGCCAGTATGTCGACGATGCGCGTGGCAGCCTGGCCATCCCACAACTCAGGACGCCGCCCGGCCTTGCCGTCTCCGCGCAACACCTTGCGCACCTCGGCAACGATCACAGCCGGATCGGTGCCGGCCAGCACGTTGGAGCCCTCGTCGACGGTCACCGGGCGCTCGGTGTTCTCGCGGATCGTGATACACGGCACGCCCAGGGCAGTGGTTTCTTCCTGCAGACCACCGCTGTCGGTCAGCACCACGGCCGCGTGTTTCCATAGATTCAAAAACGCCATATAGGCCTGCGGGCCCACCAGTGTGATGTTCGGCCCCAGATCGACGCCGAACCTGGCCAGATTCGCCCGCGTGCGCGGATGCACAGGAAATATCAGCGGCAATTCCAGAGCAATCTCCTTGAGCGCGCCCCCAATACGGGCCATCATGGCGGCGTCGTCCACGTTGCTCGGGCGGTGCAGGGTGACCACGCCATAACGCCCGCCGTTGGCCGTGCGTTCGGCTTTGTAGGCGCTGGTCTCGAAAGCCGCCGTGTCGGTGCGGGTGAGCTTTTCGGCCTGGAACAACAGGTTATCGACCATCACGTGGCCAACGTAATGGATGGCCTGCTCTCGCTTGCCTTCGCGCTTCAGATGGGCCACGCCGCTGGGCTCGGTGACAAAGAACCAGTCTGAAATGCTGTCGGTGACCAGCCGGTTGATCTCTTCTGGCATGGCCATGTCGCCACTGCGCAAACCGGCTTCAACGTGGGCGACC
The DNA here is from genome assembly GCA_046594635.1 of Burkholderiaceae bacterium. Lineage (GTDB taxonomy): Bacteria > Pseudomonadota > Gammaproteobacteria > Burkholderiales > Burkholderiaceae_C > CAISIP01. The sequence continues at coordinate 9,594 of JBKJRR010000295.1, read as the reverse complement.
GGAATATTCAGCTTCTTGGCCACGATGGAGCAGGCCAGTGTGGAGTTCACATCACCCACCACGAGCACGGCGTCGGGTCGCTCGGCCGTGCACAACTCTTCGAACAAGGTCATGATCTTGCCGGTCTGCTGTGCGTGGCTGCCGCCACCGGCGGCCATGAACACGTCCGGCTCCGGAATACCCAACTCCTCGAAGAACACGTCGTTCATCTCCCGGTCATAGTGCTGCCCGGTATGGATGATCTTGAAGGCCAGGCCGCCATGGGCCTGCAGTGCCCGCACGATCGGCGCAATCTTCATGAAATTGGGGCGCGCGCCGGCGACCAGATAGATGGTTTTCATGGAACGGATATTACCCGCGCACCGTGACGGCTTTTACAGCCGGCTGCCTGCACAGGGCTGCTGTCCGGCATTTCTGCACCACCGACCGGCTTTCTTCCGATGTCACGCGGTGATCTGCGACCCGTAATGCTGGTCCAGCCACTTCCGATAGGCGCCACTTTGCACGCTGCTCACCCAGTCCGTGTTCTCCAGGTACCACAACACCGTCTTTCGGATACCGCTGGCAAAGGTCTCGGCCGGCGTCCAGCCCAGTTCCTGCTCGATCTTGCGCGCATCGATGGCGTAGCGACGGTCATGGCCCGGCCGATCGGTCACGAACTGGATCAGCTCCTTGTAGGGCTTGCCATCCTTGCGCGGTTGCAGTTCGTCGAGCAGCGCGCACACCGTGTGTACGATATCGAGGTTGGGCATCTCGTTCCAGCCGCCGATGTTGTAGGTCTCACCCACGCGGCCTGCCTCCAGCACACGTCGGATGGCGTTGCAGTGGTCCTTCACATAGAGCCAGTCGCGAATCTGCTGGCCGTCGCCGTACACCGGCAGCGGTTTGCCGGCCAGCGCGTTGACGATCATCAGCGGGATCAGTTTTTCGGGAAAGTGCAGCGGCCCGTAATTGTTGGAGCAGTTGGTGGTGAGTACCGGCAGCCCATAAGTATGGTGGTAGGCCCGCACCAGATGGTCGCTGGCCGCCTTGGAGGCAGAGTAGGGGCTGTTGGGTTCATAACGGTGCGTCTCGGTAAACGCCGCGTCATCCCTGGCCAGCGAGCCGTACACCTCGTCGGTGGACACATGCAGCACGCGAAAGATCTTCTTCGCGTCCGCATCGAGATGGCCCCAGTAAGCGCGGATCGACTCCAGCAACTGGAACGTGCCCACGATATTGGTCTGTATGAACTCGCCGGGCCCGTGAATGGATCGGTCCACATGCGACTCGGCCACAAAGTTGATGATGGCGCGGGGCTTGTGCAGTGCCAGCATCGAGTCGACCATGGGTCCGTCGCCAATGTCGCCGCGCACAAACACATGGCGCGGGTCGGTATTGAGCGACGCCAGATTCTGCAGATTGCCCGCGTAGGTGAGCTTGTCGAGATTGACGATGGACTCGTCAGACTGGGCAAGCCAGTCGAGTACAAAATTGCTGCCGATGAAGCCCGCGCCGCCGGTGATGAGGATTGTCATGTCGAATGTTTTTCGTTCAATGCAGCTGACATTGTCCACACAAGCATGGGCCGCCCCAAAAAAGCAATGATGTCGGGGGCATCTTGAAATGCGAAAAACATGTCGGTGCAGTATTTTTCCGAGGCGCGCGACCGTGCGCGGGGGATTGATTTCCTGAATGGCTGGGGCAGAATCCCATCGAAACCGGCCCGCGGCCCCCTTTGTCTGCCAACTGCGCACCACCTCGCACTGGGAACCCAGCGATGACACCCATGAACGGCGTACTGCCCGAAAGCCGCAGCTCGCGCATTGCGGTCGCTGTTGTCGCGACGATCCTGCTCACCCTCGTCACAAGCATCGTACTGGTCAGCCTGACGTATCACTCCCTTGTGCTGGGCGGGCAGTGGGCGCTGACCAGCGAATGGCTACTCAAAGCAGATCCTCAGGCGCGCTCGGCCGCGCTGGGTCAGCTGGGAGACTATTTCGGCGGCACGCTCAACCCGATCCTGAGCTTTTCCGGTTTTCTGGTGTTGCTGGTCACCGTGGTGCTGCAACGCCGCCAGTTGCAAGAGGGCACCCGGCAACTGGCCCAGTCCACCCGCGCCATCGACCTGGAGGCGTTCGTGCGTGTCAACGATCTACTGCAAACCACCGACGGCATCGCCGCCCGGGCGCGGCTGCTGGAGCGCCTGCGCGGTGCTGCTGTAGCAGAGCCATCGGAGTCGCCTCTGGTGTGGTCACCCGAAGATCGCCAGGCAATGCAGACCGTGGTGCGCCAGTTCGAATTGGTCGGCTTGCTGGTCGAAGGACGCTTGTTCGACCCCAATCTGTTCCTGCGCAGTTGGCAACACGACATCACCCTGTGCTGGCAAGCCTGCGAAACCGAAGTGGTGGAGCAACGCTCGCAGTTCCAGCACCCGCAATACGGTCGGCGCTTCGAAGAACTACATGCCCTGGCCAAGACCTGCGACGCCAGCATCCGCGAACGCCTCGGATACGCGCAGTTGCCGGGTCAAGGCTGAATCCGGCCGTCAGCGCCCGGCGCTCGTTCAGCGCCCGATCGCCAGATACTCAAACCCCATGCCCCGCACCATCGCCGGGTCGTACATGTTGCGGCCGTCAAAGATCACGGGTGACTTGAGTGTGGCTTTCATCGTGTCGAAGTCCGGGCTGCGGAACTCCTTCCACTCAGTGACGATGATCAAGGCGTCGGCATCGGTGAGCGCCTCAGTCTGGTTTTCGGCGTACCGCAGGCGCGGCTCGTCGACAAAGCAGCGCTGGGCCTCGTGCATGGCCACCGGGTCGTAGGCGGTGACGGTGGCGCCGGCGGCCAGCAAATCCTTGATGACCTCGCGACTGGTGGCCTCGCGCAGGTCGTCGGTATTGGCCTTGAACGCCAGGCCCCACAGCGCAAAGTGCTTGCCGCTCAGGTCGTCGCCAAAGCGCGCCTTGATCTTGGCGCCCAATACATGCTTTTGTTTGTCGTTGGCCAGCTCCACTGCGGTCAGCACCTTGAGCTCGATGCCGGCATCGTCGGCAGCCGTCTTGATCAGCGCTTTTACGTCCTTGGGAAAACACGAGCCGCCATAACCGGCTCCGGCATACAAGAAATCGTAGCCGATCCGCGGGTCGCTGCCGATGCCCCTGCGCACGTTTTCGATGTCGGCGCCCAGCTTTTCGGCCAGGTTGGCCAACTCGTTCATGAAGCTGATGCGCGTGGCCAGCATGGCGTTGGCGGCATATTTCGTCAGTTCGGCACTGCGTACGTCCATGATGATCAGGCGTTCATGGTTGCGCTGAAACGGCGCGTACAGCGCGCGCATGTAGTGCGCCGCCTGGTCGTCGTCGCAGCCCACCACGATACGGTCGGGCCGCATGAAGTCGTCCACCGCCGCGCCTTCCTTCAAAAACTCGGGGTTGGACACCACGCTGAACGGCGTATCCACACCGCGCTTTGCAAGCTCGTCCTTGATCGCCGCACGCACCACATCGGCCGTGCCCACCGGCACCGTGCTCTTGTCGACCACCACCTTGTAGTCAGTCATGTACTTGCCGATGTTGCGTGCCGCCGCCGTCACGTATTTCATGTCGGCCGAGCCGTCTTCGTCCGGTGGTGTGCCCACGGCGATGAACTGCACATTGCCGAAATGCGCGGCCCGCTGTATGTCGGTGGTGAAATGCAACCGGCCCGCGGCCACATTGCGATGCACCATCTCTTTCAGGCCCGGCTCGTAGATCGGTATGCCGCCGTCTTCCAGCGTCTTGATCTTGGCCGGGTCCACGTCCAGGCACAACACGTCGTTGCCCACTTCTGCCAGGCAGGTGCCTGAGACGAGGCCGACGTAGCCGGTACCAATGACGGTAATTTTCATGAATGCTCCAAAGCAGTTTCAAATAATGCGGTTCGGGCAGGCATTGTCGCCGCGAAGGATCGGTTTTCCGCCGTCGATCCAGTGCCTGATCCTCGGCAGCTCCGAGCCTATTCGCCGCACATAATGCGGAGATTGCGTTGCCCATGCGGAGAATACAACTCACATTCTCCGCATGAGTAGCGGTCATTAAAAATACATCTGGCAATCTACCGACTGGCTGGATTGGCGTTTTGATCTGGCGGCGCTGGCGCAGATCATGGCTGATGTGAGTCGCTCCCAGGGGCACTTGTGGGGCCGCCTGGCTGATATCGGCGTGGCGCTGCGGGACCAGGCCAGCCTGGCCGCGCTCACACAGGACGTGGTCAAGACCAGCGAAATCGAGGGCGAGCAGTTGAACGTCGAGTCAGTTCGATCATCCATCGCCCGCCGTCTGGGAGTCGACATCGGTGGTTTGGCGCCGGTCGATCGCAAGGTCGAAGGCGTAGTTGAGATGGTGCTCGATGCCACGGTCAACAGTCATGCGCCAGTGACCAGGGAGCGCGTATTCGGTTGGCACGCCGCACTATTGCCAGCCGGATATTCCGGCCTGTCCATGCTCACTGTTGGAGCCTGGCGGAACAACGCCACCGGTCCGATGCAGGTGGTATCCGGGCCTTGCGGCCGCCAGCATGTGCGCCTCGAAGCACCACCAACGGATCGTCTGGATACCGAAATCTTGCAATTTCTTGACTGGCTCAATGCGCCAACGAGTGAACCGCCACTGATCAAGGCCGGGCTAGGCCATCTGTGGTTCGTCACCTTGCACCCCTTCGACGATGGCAATGGCCGAATCGCCCGCGCCATCGGCGATCTGCTGCTGGCGCGGGCCGACGCCAGCCCGCAGCGCTTTTACAGTCTTTCGGCGCAAATCCAGAGCGAGCGCAAGGCTTACTACGACATCCTGGAGTTGACGCAAAAACGTTCCTTGGATGTCACGCAGTGGTTGGACTGGTTTTTGCACAGCTTGAAACGCGCGGTGGATCAAGCGCACCACACGCTCGATTCAGTTCTGGTCAAAGCGCGCTTCTGGCAGCATTGGGCGACTACGCTATTCAATGAGCGCCAAGTGAAGATGCTCGACAAACTGCTGGGTGGCTTCGAAGGCAAGCTCACCAACAGCAAGTGGGCAACCATCGCCAAGTGTTCGCCGGATACGGCGCTGCGAGACATCAATGATCTGGTGGTGCGAGGAGTGTTGCGAAAAACCGATGGGGGTGGGCGCAGTACCAGCCACGTACTGCGTGACCTGCCGCGATGAGTGGGTATGCGGGGTCAGATGAGTGGGTATGCGGGGTCAGGCCCATACCGTCTAGTCGACGGCTACAAGGTATGGGCCTGACCCTGGGCACGCCACTCCGATCGACGTGACACCACCACTGGCGCTGGTGACTCGGTAGGGCTAAGATACCCACTGAGTAATACTTCGGGAGCAAGTGATGGGTGCAGTATTGATTTCAACCAAGGGGCAAGTGGTACTGCCGGCAGCTGTGCGCAAGGCGTTGGGTCTGAAGCCCGGGATGCGCGTCAACATCCAGGTTGATGGCAGGGGCGCACGTATTACTCCTGCACCCGCCAAACAGGCGGTCACGTTGCGTGAAATTCAGCAAATACTCAGCTATTCGGGGCCGAAGGTGCGGGTACAAGACATGCGAGTCACCGGTTACCAGGAGTGACCCATCCGTGCGAGCTATCGACACCAACGTGCTGGTGCGCGCACTGGTTCAGGATGATCCGGCGCAAGCCGCACGCGCCATGGCCATGCTCGGCGCGCACCAGGTATTCATACCGGTGACTGTGATTCTTGAACTGGAGTGGGTGCTGCGATCGCGGTACGGCTTTACCCAACCTGTGATCGCCCAGGCTCTGGCAAAGGTCGCATCGCTTGAGAATGCCGTCATCGGTGAGCATGCGGCGGTAGTAGCGGCTACCGAAAACCTGGCGCGTGGCTGGGACTTTGCCGATGCTCTGCACCATGCCCTCTCCGTTGGATGTGATGACTTTGCGACCTTTGACATCGCACTGGTCAAACGTGCCAAGCGCAATCGGTTGACACGACCTCCAGTCCTGTCGGTGTAGGGCGGTGTCGGCGCAGCAAAATCATGGGGCTTGCTTCCCATTCCCCGTCAGCGCGATTGCGACTACCACCCTGATGCCTTGTGATTCGTCGCCTTGGCCGGCAGCCCAGCCACGCAAGGCGCTGATCATTACTTTGCCATAGCCGCCTCCAGCGCCAGCCCCGCCACATCCTTGGCCGACAACGCCGGCACCTCCCCGTCCAGCGGCCAGTCTATGCCCAGCGTCGGGTCGTTCCACGCAATGCAGCGCTCGTGCTCGGGCGCATAGTAGTCGGTGGTCTTGTACAAAAAGTCTGCCGTGTCCGACAACACCAGAAACCCATGCGCCAACCCTGGGGGCACCCACAGCAGGCGTTTGTTCTCGGCGGAGAGTACCTCGCCCACCCATTGGCCGAAAGTGGGGGAGTTGCGCCGGATGTCCACCGCCACGTCGAACACCGACCCCATCACCACCCGCACCAGCTTGCCCTGCGGCTGCACCGTCTGAAAATGCAGGCCACGCAGCACGCCGCGGGTCGATCGCGAATGGTTGTCCTGCACAAACTGCAGGTCCAGCCCGGTGGCGGCGTTGAACGCGCGCTGATTAAAACTTTCCAGAAAAAATCCACGCTCGTCCCCGAACACCCGAGGCTCTAGCAACAACACGTCGGCAATCTTGCAAGGCGTGATTTTCATCAAAACACCTTGTCCTGCAGCAACCGCAGCAGGTATTGACCGTAGCCTGACTTTGCCAGTGGCTTGGCCAAGGCTACAAGCTGCGCGTCGTCGATCCAGCCATGGCGCCACACCACTTCTTCGGGCGCAGCCACCTTCAGGCCTTGCCGGGTTTCGATGGTCTGGATGAACTGGCTGGCCTCCATCATCGACTCGTGGGTGCCAGTATCAAGCCAGGCGTAACCGCGGCCCATGGTCTGCACGTCAAGACTGCCCTGATCCAGGTAGAGCTGGTTCAGGTCGGTAATCTCCAGCTCGCCTCGTGCAGAGGGTTTGACCTTCTTCGCCAACTCCACCACCTGTCGGTCGTAAAAGTAGAGCCCCGTCACGGCATAACGCGACTTCGGCTTGGCCGGTTTCTCGGCCAGGCTGATGGCGCGGCCTTTATCGTCGAATTCCACCACGCCATATCGCTCCGGGTCTTGCACCGCATAGGCAAACACGGTGGCACCATGGGTTTGCTGGCTGGCCGACTTGAGCAAGCCGGCAAAGTCGTGGCCATAGAAGATGTTGTCGCCCAGCACCAGCGCACAGGGCGCATCGCCGATAAAGTCTTCGCCAATCAAGAAAGCCTGCGCCAGCCCGTCGGGCGAGGGCTGCACCGCATACTGCAGGCGAATACCCCAATGGCTGCCGTCGCCCAGCAGCTGCTCGAAGCGCGGCGTGTCCTGCGGCGTGGATATCACCAGAATGTCGCGAATACCCGCCAGCAGCAGCGTGGTGAGCGGGTAATAAATCATCGGCTTGTCGTAGATCGGCAGCAACTGCTTGCTGACGACCTGCGTGGCCGGGTACAGCCGGGTGCCAGACCCGCCGGCCAGGATGATGCCTTTGCGTGCGCCGGGGGTCATGGCAATAGGTGAACTTGTCATCAGGGTGTCTTTGCAGAAGGGGCAGAAGGGACGGAAGGGGCAGGGGGCGGGGTGATCTCTTGCAGCAAACGCTCGGCATGTACCTGCCAGTGTGGCAGCCGCAAGCCAAAGGCCTGTTGCAGTTTGGCGGTCGACAGCCGTGAATTCAACGGCCGGCGTGCCGGTGTTGGATAACTCGTCGTGGGCACGGCCTGCACCTGTTGCGGGCCTGCCTTGAGCGTCCAGCCCAGCGCACGCGCGCGTTCGAGCACGAACTGCGCATACGCAAACCAGCTGGTTTCGCCCCCCGCCACACAGTGGTAGGTGCCTGCCAGCGCGGGCTGGTTTATCGCGGCGCGCAGCGCATGCGCCGTCACGTCGGCCAACAGCTCGGCTGAAGTGGGCGCGCCAAATTGGTCGTCGATGACCGACAAGGTTTCGCGCTCGCCCGCCAAACGCAACATGGTCTTTGCAAAGTTGCCGCCCCTTGCCGCATACACCCAGCTGGTGCGCAGCGTCAGGTGCTGCGGGCAGGTGGCCACCACTTCTTCGCCCTCCAGTTTGGTCTGGCCATACACGCTCAATGGCCCTTTGGCATCGTCCTCGCTCCAAGCCTTGCTACCGCTGCCGTCAAACACATAGTCGGTCGAATAATGCACCAGCCAGGCGCCAATCTTGTTGGCCTGCTCGGCCAGCACGCCGGGCGCCAGGGCATTGAGCATGCGTGCAAAGTCGGGCTCCGACTCGGCTTTGTCCACCGCCGTATGCGCCGCCGAGTTGACGATCACGTCGGGCTTGACCCGTTGCACCGTGTCCGCCAGGCCCGCTAAATCCGCAAAATCGCCGCACAGGCCGTGAGGATTGCCGGCCGGGTCAAAGTCCAGCGATACCAGTTCGCCCAGCACAGCAAGGCTGCGCTGAAGTTCCCAGCCTACCTGGCCACCCCGGCCCAAAAGCAGTATTTTCATGCTGAGCTCCCAGCGCAGTTGTCCCGTTGCCCCCAGTTGGCCCGCACCGACTCCAGCAACTGGAACGTACCAATGACATTGGCTTGTATGCACTCGCCCGGCCCGTGGCCGGAACTATCCCCATGCGACTCGGCCGCGAAGTGGATGACGGCGCCGGGCGTGTGCAGCGCCAGCACCGTGTCGACCCTGGGCCCGTCGTCGATATCGCCGCGTACGAACCTATGGCGCCGGTCGGTGTTCAGCGGCGCCAGGTTCTGCAGATTACCGGCGTCAATGCGTGGCTCCAGGTTGATGATGTGCTTGTCAGACTGGGCCCGCCAACCGAGCACGAAATTGCTGCCGATACAGCCGGCGCCGCCGGTGATGGGGATCGTCATGTGGATGGTTCCGCTTTGAGAGGGGTATCGCTCTCTGGGGAGCAATTTTTTACGAATGCGGCAACTGTATCTGTGAGAAGGGCAAGTCGGTCGCGTTGTAGCCGCTAGCCACATCATTTCAGCACAAGTTTGATTCGAACCATACGTGTCCACGTTGCCCACTCCCGCACTCTCCCCCGCTAAAAAACGGCGGTACAGGTCGAAAACGTGGCACCGAATTGCAAGTGATCGGGCTCTCGAATGCCCCTGCCTTTCGGAGCGATTCGACAAACCAGCCTATTTCAGACCCGCCACGCCCGGCGCGAAGTCACCCATGTAGGTAATGGTGGTCTTGGCGCGCAGGTCCTTGATGGCTTTGCCTACCATTTCGGCGCCCCGCTGGTTCGCCATGAACTGCTCGATACGCGGCATCGCGGCCGCCTCGGTCACCGGTGCAGACTGCGACGACGCCACGCGCAAAATGGTGGCACCCTGCGGGTTGGTGATCACGGTCGTCTGGCCTTCTTTCAATGCAGCGACGGTCTTGAGCAGTTCCAGCGGAATCTGTTCGGCAGCGCGGGTGACACTGTTGCCGCCAAAGCGCACGTTGCGGGCCTTGAGCCAGGCTGCCAGTTCTTCCATTGACTTGCCGGCCGCGACCTGGGCCTTTATCTGTTCGAGTACCTCCGAACCTGTGGTGCCAGGAACCACGATCTCCTGCAG
>JBKJRR010000520.1:0-2559 GCA_046594635.1 Burkholderiaceae bacterium | reverse complement strand
GCCAATGTCACGAGCCTGGCACTCAACGCCGGCAGTGGTTTCAATGCGACGGGTGACCTGCGCATCCAGGCCGGTACCGGGCCGCGGTCGGTGGTTGCGGGCAGTTATGACCTGCGTGCCGGCCAGGACGTGCTGATCAGCGCTGGCGCCACTGCGACGGACACGGTCTCGGTGAGCCAGACCAGCGCGTTCGTCAACAACACCGTCATCGCAGGCCGCGACATCCTGCTGACCGCCGGCGGCGGTACCGCCGCGTTGAGCCAGGGCACATCGACATTCACCCAGACACTCTCGGCTGGCCGCGACCTGCGCGTCACCGGCGGCTCCGCTGGCGTCGCTGGTGCGACGGCGACGATCATGTCCAATGGCTCGCAGACTCTGACCGCAAACGGCAGCCTGGTGATCCAGGCCGGTGCAGCCGACGGCGCCTCGGCGGTGATCCAGGCGGCGCAATCGCAGAACCTGCAAAATGCCGACAACCTGCTGCTGACCGGCGGAGGCAACAACGCCAGCGCGCGGCTCACGGCGGGTACCTCGCAGTCGATGACGCCCATTTCTGGCACGCTGTCGGTACAGGGTGGCACCGGCAACGATGCGTTCGCCGAAATCGTGGCCGGCAGCAGCCAGACCCTCGGACGCAGCCAGGGTTCGCTGTTCACCGACCTGGTGCTGGTGCAAGGCGGCCTGGGCAGCAATGCATATGCGTCGCTGCGTTCGGGCACCACGCAAAATGTCCAGAGCTCAGGCGATATCCGGATACTGGGCAACAGCACGGCTGGCTCCAATGCCGAGATCAAGGCGGGAACCGGCCAGACCATCGGGTCGACGGCGCTTCCGAACTTCAATTCGTTCAACGACCCCACGGCCGACATCCTGGTGCAAGCCGGGGCCGGCGGGACCGCCAGTATTCTGGCTGCTGGCCAGCAGACCTTGCGTGCCAGCGAGCGCATCATGGTCCTCGGTGGCTCCGGCACAGGCATGTCTGCCAGGATAGAGACCACACTGGGTAACCAGTCGATCGGCACCTCTGGAACTTCGCAAAACGATCCGACCGGCGACATCCTGATTCAGGGGGGCGTGGGTGCAGGAGCCTTTGCGTCGATCAAGGCCCCTGGTTCACAGTCGATCAACACTGGTGGCACGATCAGCGTGCTGGGCGGTTCCGGTATGGGTGCCTTGGCTGAAATACTCAGCATGGGAGGATCGCAGACGATCGGCTCGACCTCTAACAATTTCAGTTCCAACGATGCAACCGATTCGATCCTGGTGCAGGCTGGCAGCGGCGGCATCGCCCGCATACAGGCGCAGACTGACCAGACCATCCTTACCGGCGGTAACCTGTCGGTGATCGGCGGCAGTGGCGCCAACATGACGGCGGCCGTGCAGTCGATGAGCGGGTCCCAGAATATTGGCAATACCTCCAATTCGTTTTTCAATGATCCGTCGGGTGCCATCCTGGTGCAGGCTGGCAGTGGCACTGGTGCTGCTGCCTTCATCAACGCGGCAACTGGCCAAGCCATTGATGCGGGTGGCACCATCACCGTCGCCGGCAACGCGTCAGGAGCCTATGCCGAGATCGTCACCACAGCCGGCAATCAAACCATCGGAAATGTCAACTTTTCGAGTGACCAGACAGACAGCATCACGATAGCAGGTGGCTCTGCTGCGGGGGCCTATGCCCGGATGGCAGCGGCTGCGGGCTTCCAGACGGTGCGCACCAGCGCCAACCTTGTAATGACGGGTGGAGCTGGCGACAACGCCGGCGCGAAATTCCAGTCCGGCACCGGCCAAAGTTTCACCGTCCAGGGCGACCTGGCCATGACCGGTGGCAGTGGCAGCGCGCCGGGCCTGAACGAGACGGCGATCCGCAACACGACCAGCGGCAATCAGACCCTGAGCGTCAACGGCAATATGTCGATCACGGGTGGTGGTATGGGTTCGGACACCTGGGTCAAGCAGGATGCAACGACCGGTCTTCAGACCCTCTTCGTCAATGGAAACCTGGCGTTGCTGTCGCCAGCCGCCACCACGAGCACCGGCGTGACCAGCATCGAATCGCTGGGCACGACCGAGCCGAACTTTGGCGCCACGCAGTCGATCACGGTGGGTGGCGCGATGACCATTGCCAATCAGGCGGGTTGGCTGACCTATGTCAGCGCCGCCGGTTCGCAGTCGATCAACGCGGCGTCGCTGGCTATCGCCTTGTCGAGTTCGGCTCCGGTTTCGTCGCCGTTTGCCGGCGTATCGGCCGGCGGAAACCAGAACATCATGCTCAATGGCGACGGCAGCACGGTTGGAACGGCCACCTTGTCGATATTCAACACCAGCGGCCTGACGGATTCAATGGCGGCAGTCACGACAACGGCTGACCAGACCATTTTGATGGATTACAACGCTGCCGGACTGGTACAGATCGGCAGCACCGACGGTCTGGGCAAGGCGCAGATAGTTGCCGGTGGCAAGCACACCATGGTGGCTGGCCAGTTGCTGATACAGGGCGGTACCAGCAGCGCGGCCACCGCCGCACTGCTGGTGCCCAACGATGCGGCCGTGATCAGC
>JBKJRR010000331.1:0-2990 GCA_046594635.1 Burkholderiaceae bacterium | reverse complement strand
CATCTTGACGATGGCATTGAGCCGGCTCTTGGTCTTGTCCATCGGCTTGATGTCGAAATGTGGCGGAATCACCGGCAGATTGGCAAAGCTCCACTTGCCGCGCTTGACGTCGAACTCTTCTGGCGCCTGGATCTCGACCAGGTGGCCGACCGCACTGGTGACGACATATTGCTCGCTCTCGAAGTGGTCCTCGAGTTTTTCGAACTTGCCGGTCACGGGTGTGAGCGCCCGCACGATGTCCTGGGCGACTGACGGTTTTTCCGCAATGACAAGTGTCTTGCCCAAAACTGCGTTTTTGTCGACAACTACGTTTTTCATCTGACTACAATCCAAAGTCTCGCGTGCGCACACGCGCACACCCATACGAGCGCGCACACATGCGCGCACGCCCATACGAGTTCACATTACCAAATTTTTCAACGTGCCCGCAAAAACCCCCAAAACGCCATCGGCCACCGGTCGCCGCATCCAGACCCGTCGCTCGGGCGTGCATGGTAAGGGCGTGTTCGCCGCGCAGGATATCGCCGAGGGCGAGACCATCATTGAATATGTGGGCGAGATCATTCGGTGGACGGAGGCACAGCGACGCCATCCCCACGATGCGAGCGACCCGAACCACACCTTCTATTTCCATATTGACGAGAAAAGGGTCATCGACGCGCTGTTTGGCGGCAACTCCTCGCGCTGGATCAACCATTCCTGCAATCCGAACTGCGAGGCCGACGAAGAGGGTGGACGGGTTTTCATCAAGGCGCTGCGCAACATCGAGGCCGGAGAGGAACTCAACTACGACTACGGCTTGATCATCGACGAGCGTTACACCCCAAAGCTCAAGGCCGAATACCCGTGTTGGTGCGGTGCGCAGCAATGCCGTGGCACCTTGCTCGCACCCAAGTCGCGGAGCCGCTGACCTGCCCTCTGGCATCGGCAAGTCGGGCACGGGCATGACGATGAATTGCTGCGCGTCTCGGGAACAGGTGCCGGCATGACGGTCTGGCCTGCACAAGCCTTGGCCGGTTCGCTGGCGGCCGTCCTGCCCGGGCTCTCGGTGCAGGTATTGCCCGAGATCGATTCGACCAACAGTGAGCTGATGCGCCGGGCCCGCGCTGGAGATGCAGGCCCGTGCCTGCTGGTGGCCGAGCGCCAGACGGCGGGCCGTGGCCGTATGGGCCGGCAGTGGCAAAGCGGATGGGCGAGCGGCGGTACTGTGGGCGTCCACGCGGCGCCGACCTGGCCCTCGCTGACTTTTTCACTTGGACTGGCGCTGGCGCCGCAAAGCTGGTCCGGTCTTTCGCTGGCGGTCGGCGTGGCGATTGCACGCAGCCTGCACCCCCGGCTTGGACTCAAATGGCCGAACGACATCTGGCTTGACGGGCGCAAGCTGGCCGGCATCCTGATCGAAACCGCCAGCACAGCGCAGGGGCGCCATACCGTCATCGGCGTGGGCATCAATATCACCCCCCGCGACGCCGCAGGTCTGTCGACCCCGCCTGCCAGCCTGCACGAGCTGCTGCCGGATATCACGGCGCCCGCGGTGCTGCAACAGGTTGCGCCGGCGCTGGTGCAGGCGGTGATGTTGTTCGAGACCCAGGGCTTTGCCCCGTTCCGGCAGGCCTTTGCGCAGTGCGATGTATTACATGCGCAGCAGGTCTGCCTGAGCGATGGCAGCCGCGGGATGGCGCGTGGCGTGGACGAAGAGGGTGGCCTGCTGGTGCATACTTCGGCCGGTATGCAGACCGTCACCAGTGCCGAAGTCAGTGTGCGCCCGTTGGGCGACACGTCCGGTACCCCCTCCTGAAGCCCGCTGCACGTGTTGCGTTCCCTGGTTCTTCTGCTGGTCCTGTTCAATGCGGTCTATTACGCGTGGTCGAATCACATGTTGCAGGCCTACGGATTCGCGCCGGTGCAGCAGGGCGAGCCGGACCGACTGAACCAGCAGATCCGGCCAGAACTGCTGATCATCGAGTCGACCGACCCCGCACGCACTCAATAACGCACGCGGGCGAAGCGGCTTTGTCGGGCCGCCGCGCGGGCCTGCCCCAGGGTATGGATGCCCTTGTCGGCCAGCAGTGGCACCAGCTTGAGAAACACTTCGGCGGTGACGATGGCGTCGGCCAGCGCGGTATGGCGGTTGACCATTGAAACGCCCAGACGCTGCGCCATGGCCTCCAGCGCATGCGACTCCTGGTTCGGATGTGCGATGTCCGACAGCAGCAGCGTATCGAGCACTGGCTGATCGAAGGACACGCCGCTGTCGGCTTCCTTGAGCTGCAGGAAGCGCATGTCGAAGGCCGCGTTGTGTGCAACCAGAATGGTGTCGTGGCCGTAGGCATGAAAGGCGCGCAGTACATCCGCGATGCCAGGCTGGCCACGTACCATGGCGCTGGTGATGCCGTGGATGCGTGTGGATGCGCTCGGTACCGGCCGGCGCGGGTCGACCAGCTGCTCGAACCCCTCGTGGTGCAACAACTTGCCGTTGACGATGCGGGTCGCGCCGATCTGGATGATTTCGTCCCCGTGGGACGGATCTAGTCCCGTGGTCTCGGTGTCAAAGACGGTGTAGGTCAGGCTGTCCAGACGGCGGTCCTGCAAGGCGCTCGCCATGTCGGACGCCTGGAACAGGTCGAAGTCGTAGAACGCCGGACGGCTTTCGATGGGTCCCTTGGGTTCGCCGGCCTGTTGTGCGGTCGCGTTCAGGGCCTCGGACTCGCTGGCACCAGCGCCGGCGAGCGGCAGCAGGAAACGAAACAGCGCTTCGTGCCGCGCCCTTTCACGCTCGAACCAGAACGCACCGCCGTGACGATCGACCACGTCGCGCACGGTCAGTGGCGTGGATGCGTCGCCCACGCGGATGGAATCGAGTTCCCAGGCCATCACGGTCTCGGTGCTCATCACCGTGCCGTGCCACACCAGGTCGAGATGGGCGTGGTTACCCGAGCGCGCCAGGCGCAGCGTGGCGCGCTCGATGTCGAACTCCTGCGCCAGCCGCG
>JBKJRR010000313.1:0-3824 GCA_046594635.1 Burkholderiaceae bacterium | reverse complement strand
ATGCCTGTACGTATTCCCCACCAGGGATGGCAATCAGTACACCGACCACGGCTTCAAAACACTGTGGCAACGCTGCGTGTTGGAAGCAATCGAAAAGAAAATCTTAAGCACCGAAACCCGATTCACTTTCCACGATCTACGGGCTTATTACGCCAGCAAACACAAACGCGATCGCGGTGTGCTACCCGACCTGCACGCGAATCCTGAGACCACTGCGAGGGTCTACGACCGCAACAAGGAGGTGGGGCGAGACTCGTTTTAGGTGATGAATATTGCCACGGTGGCAATATTCGCCTGGGTTAATACCCAGTTCGCTACACAAATGAGAGCGCCAGCACTAAGTCTGGCGCGGCATAAAGTGGGGTGGCTGATGGGGCTCGAACCCACGACAACAGGAATCACAATCCTGGACTCTACCAACTGAGCTACAGCCACCGTCCTGCACAAATTATAGCCCGTGAACCGGGCCTGGGGTTCAAGGCGTCGCAACAATCGCAGCAGGCTGCGTAATCAGGATTCGGGCCTTATAACGATCTTTCAACATGTTGTAATACGCCTGATTTTCTGCGGCAGCCCAGATCTGGGTGTATTGCTGCTGCGCCTGTTTGGCAGCGTCGGCATTGGGCGCGGTGCGGCTCACAATACGCTTGACATTGACGACCGCATAACCGTCGGCGCCCAAATCGACACCCGCCTGTGCCGGAAGTTTCAACGGATCGGCCCGCAAGGCGGCTTCGAGCACCTTGGTTGCCACACCTTGTGGCTGGTCACGCGACACCACCACCACAGGAACGGAGGCAGCCTTGGCTGGATCGGCTTTCCAGGCCGCAAGTTGGGCTTCGCCATCCTTGCGCGCCAGCTCCGCGGCACGGCTGGCCACCAGTTTTTCGCGTACAGCGGGGCCCACTTCGGCCAGTGGCAGTGTTCGCGCCGGCGCATACGAGACAACCCGACCCGACACCATCCGGCTCGGCCCGAACTCCACTGCTTCGGTATTGCGCTTCTTCTGTACAGCGTCATCGCCAAACAATGCCGTCAGAAATTTCTCGTTGGCCAATGGCCCGCTGGCGTTGGCGACCGCCGCGCGACCGACGCCATCAGCCGTCTTGACCGTGAGCTTGAGTTTGTCAGCCACTGGCTTGAGGCTATCTGACTGTTCGTATACGCCATTGGTGAAAGCCTCAGCCGACTCGGCATACTTTCGCTGCGCCTGTTGGGTCTTGAGATCCGATTCGATACCTGCACGCAGATCCTCGAAGGTCCTGACCGCAGGGGTCTTGACATCGGTCAGCATGATGATGTGGTAACCGAAGTCAGATTCGACGACATCGCTGATGTCGCCCTTCTTCATGGCAAATGCCGCGTCTTCAAACGGCTTGACCATGGCGCCACGGGCAAAGAAATCGAGATCACCGCCCGAAGCAGCCGATCCAGGATCCTGCGAGTTTTTCTTCGCCACTTCGGCAAATGTCGATGGGTTCTTGCGCACGTCGGACAACAAGGCGTCGGCCTGGGCCTTGGCTTTTGCACGGTCTGCCGCAGGCGCGTCCTTGGCCGCAGAGATCAGGATATGGCTCGCGCGCCGCTCTTCCTTGCCGCTCAAGCGACCGGCGTTCTGCTCGTAGTAGGACTTGAGGTCTGCCTCATTGACCGTGATCGACTGTTTGATCGCATCGACGTCGAGCACGACATATTCGATGGAAACCGACTCGCTCGCCTGGAACTGCTTTGGATTGGCCTTGTAATAGGCCTCGATGTCCGCTTCGCTCGGGGACACCTTGGCAGTGAAGCTGGCCGTCGCAAACCGGGAAACCTGGATTTCACGCTTCTCGAAAAGGGCGCCAATCGTCACATCCGCCAGCGCCGGTGTGGCCACCTCTGTGCCGAGCACACCGGCCTCGACCTGGCGCAGCGAAAGATCGCGCCGCACTCGGGCCTCGAAGCCTTCAGGCGTCAGGCCCTGGCTCGCGGCGAGCTGCCGATAGCGGTCCATATCGAGCTTGCCGTCGGGTCCGCGCAGGGACGCGATGGTCGGATTCTGCTGCAGTTCGCGCGCCAGCCGTGCATCGCTGGTTGTCAGATGCAGCTTGTCAGCCGCCGCGGCCAGCACCCGCTCACGTACCAGTCGCTCCAAGGTCGCATAACGCGCCGCGGGCGAATCGAGCAACTTGGCGTCAATGGCAGGCATGGCAGCGCGTATGCGGTCGGACTCGTTCTTGTGCGCAAAGTCCCACTCTGCCTGGGTGATGTCGCTCCCGCCCACGCGGGCAACCGCTTCAGACTTGTTGCTCAGGCTGCTGTAGCCATCAACGCCGACCAGCACGAAAGCCGGAATGATCAACAAGAACATCAGGAACATCAGGACCTTGGTGTGCTTGCGGACGAAATCGAACATGCGCTACTTCTCCATGAAAACGGCAACTGGATTCGGCTCGCGGCTGCATGTGCAACCGTGCCGCTGCCCAGGTCAATAAAAAAGGCGAACAACATGTTCGCCTTTTTCCGGGTGGTGGGTCCTGACGGGCTCGAACCGCCGACCTACGCCTTGTAAGGGCGCCGCTCTACCAACTGAGCTAAGAACCCAACCTGAAACCAATGCCTCAGTTCAATGCATCTTTCAATGCTTTGCCCGGGCGGAACTTTGGAACCTTGGCGGCCTTGATTTTAATCGCATCGCCAGTACGTGGATTGCGACCTGTGCGAGCGGCCCGTTTGCCGACTGCAAACGTACCGAAACCGACCAGCGAAACCGACCCGCCTTTTTTCAAAGTGGTCTTGACGGCACCGATGGTGGACTCGAGCGCGCGGGTTGCCGCGGCCTTCGATATGTCGGCGTGTTTCGCAATATGTTCGATCAACTCAGTCTTGTTCACAAAGAACCTCTCAAATGGGAGCGCAGATACGGTGGGTATCTCCGCGAGAATCTGGACACCACGCGAACCATGGTCAGCGACGTAGTGGGCTTGGTCACACAGTAAGCCGTCGATCTGGATCACAGATCTCGAAGTCCGTGCAGCTACGACTGATTAGAGCGACGGACCACGACCGTGTCAACCGGCCAGACGGCAAACTTTGGGGTGGACGCGAATTCTATTCGCTTTTGAAACCAGCCCTAGCCTCGGCAGAACATGTAAGAACGCGCATGGCACTGAACAGCGCCGCGCGCATTTTTTACAGTTCAAGTAATGAATTGAGCTATCCGCGCAACGCCTGTTCGATCGCAAGCCCCAGATCGGATGTTCCAGCCTTGCCGCCAATATCCGGGGTACGCGGCGCACCACTGTCGGGCGCCAACACCGCTTCGATCGCGGCCAGCACCGCGTCATGTGCGTCGCGGTGGCCCAGGAAATCGAGCATCATGGCGCCACACCAAATCTGTCCGATCGGATTGGCAACACCCTTGCCTGCGATATCGGGCGCAGACCCATGTACCGGTTCGAACAGCGATGGATGCTTGCCGGTCGGATTCAGATTGGCACTCGGCGCAATCCCGATCGTGCCGGTACAGGCCGGACCCAGGTCACTCAGAATGTCGCCAAACAGATTGCTGGCCACCACAACGTCGAAGAAGTCCGGACGCTGCACAAAATGTGCAGTCAGGATGTCGATATGGAACTTGTCGATCGTGACATCCGGGTACTCTTGCGCCATTTGTGCGACGCGCTCATCCCAATACGGCATGGTGATGGCGATGCCGTTGGACTTGGTGGCACTGGTCAGATGCTTTTTCGGGCGCGAACGCGCCATCTCAAACGCAAAACGCAGCACGCGGTCCACGCCGACCCGCGTCATCACCGTCTCCTGCATCACGATCTCGCGCTCGG
>JBKJRR010000113.1:0-20928 GCA_046594635.1 Burkholderiaceae bacterium | reverse complement strand
GTACTGCAACTGCGCGGCGCGGCGGCCCCGCGCACACTGGCCAAGTACTGCAGCCTCGATCTGGATGCATCTGCCTTTCCTGCCGGCAGCGCTACCAACACCCGGTTCGGCCATATCGGCATGCATCTGGCACGCACCGACGACGCTCCCACGTTCGAACTGCTGGTATTCCGCGGTTATGCCGAATTCGTGTTCGACGTATTGTGCGACGCAGCGGCCGAGTACGGATACCAGGTTCAGGCCTGACTCCGCGCCATGCGCATCAACGACCATCCGGCGTCACTCCTGGCGCCCTCAGGTCCACATGCACCTGACAATCATTGGGGGTATCCACATGAAATCGAGCTATCGCGTAGTCGTCATCGGGGGCGGTGTTGTCGGAACCAGCGTTCTTTACCACCTGGCCAAGAAAGGCTGGAAGGACATCGTCCTCCTGGAGCGGCTGGAACTGACGTCGGGGTCGACCTGGCACGCGGCCGGCGGCATGCACACAATCAACGGTGACCCCAACGTCGCCAAGCTGCAGCAATACTCGATCAACCTGTACAAGGAAATCGAGGAGATATCCGGTCAGTCGGTCGGCCTGCACATGACCGAAGGCCTGATGCTTGCCGCCACACCGGCGCGGTATGAGTGGCTCAAGAGCATCCACTCCAAGGGCCGCTACATGGGCATGCAGACCGAGCTGGTCTCGCTCGACGAAGCCGAGCGGCTGCTGCCCCTGATCGACAAGACCCAGTTCGTTGGCGCCATGTACGATCCGATCCAGGGCCATGTCGACCCCAATGGCACGACCTATGCATTCAGCGGCGCTGCGCGCAATGCCGGAGCCGAGGTCTACACCCATACCAGGGTGCTCGATACCAAACAGCGGCTGGACGGTCAATGGGAAGTGATCACCGACAAGGGCAACATCATCGCCGAGCACGTCGTCAATTGCGGCGGCTTGTGGGCGCGCGAGGTAGGCCGCATGGTCGGACTGGAACTTCCGATCCTGGCGATGGAACACCAGTATCTGATTACCGAGGATATGCCCGAGGTGATCGCCTTCAACCAGTCCGCCGGCAAGATGATCCTGCACGCGGTCGACTTTGACGGCGAGATCTACATGCGCCAGGAACGCAACGGCATGCTGCTGGGGACCTACGAGCGCCACGGTGTGCCGTGGAGCCCGAAAGACACGCCCTGGGACTTCGGCCCGACGCTGTTGCCCGACGCGCTGGACCGCATCACCGAAAACCTGGAAGTGGGTTTCCGGCATTTCCCCCCGTTCCAGAACGTGGGAATCAAACAGATCGTCAACGGTCCGTTCACGTTTGCGCCGGACGGCAATCCGTTGGTCGGCCCGATCAACGGCCTGCGCAACTACTGGGTCGCCTGCGGTGTCATGGCCGGCTTCAGCCAGGGTGGTGGCGTCGGCCTGGCGCTGTCGAACTGGATGGTCGACGGCGATCCAGGCTTTGATGTCTGGGCGATGGATGTGGCGCGTTACGGCGACTGGGCAACCCGCGCCTATACCCGCGCCAAGGTGGTCGAGAACTACGGCCGCCGGTTCCGGGTGCGTTTTCCGAACGAGGAATTGCCAGCCGCCCGCCCGCTGCGCACAGTGCCGATGCACCACAAATGGCTGGAGATGGGCGCTGTGATGGGCGACAACTGGGCGCTGGAATCGCCGTTGTGGTTTGCGCCTCCCGGCGTCGAAGACGCGTTTTCGTTCCACCGTTCGACCGACTTCGCGCATGTGAAGGCCGAATGCCAGGCGGTGCGCAACGGCGTCGGCATCTCGGATACATCGGGCTTCGCCAAATACGAGGTCACCGGAAGCGGCGCCGAGACCTGGCTCTCGCACATGCTTGCTAACAAGATGCCGAAGCTCGGACGCATGATGCTGGCGCCGATGCTCAACCCGAACGGAAAGCTGATCGGCGACTTCACGGTTGCCAAGGCGCAAGAGGGTCGCTTCTATGTGTTCGGGTCGGGCACGGCCGAAAAGTACCATATGCGCTGGTTCTCCCAGCATCTGCCCGCTGACGGCAGCGTCGCCATCCGGCCGATCGGCCTGGGTCTGGTCGGCCTGTCGATTGCCGGCCCCAAGGCGCGCGCGGTGCTGGCGAAGATCACCGACGACGACGTGTCGACGCAGGCGCTGCGGTTCATGGACTTCAGGCCGAGTATGGAAGTCGGCATGGTGCGCGCGATGGTCGGCCGCATCAGTTTTACCGGCGATCTGGGTTACGAGTTGTGGGTCAGGCCCGAGCAGCAGGTCGCATTGTTCGAGGCGCTGTGGGACGCAGGCCAGGAATTCGGAATCCGCCCGTTCGGCAGCCGTGCGTTGCTTTCGCTGGCGCGCGAGAAGGGCTTTGGCACCTGGGCACGCGAGTTCAGGCCGATCTACGGGCCGTTCGAGGCGGGTCTGGGCCGATTTGTCGCACTGGGCAAAAACGATTTCATCGGCAAGGCCGCGGCTGTCCGGGAGCAGGCCGAAGGTCCGAAGCGCCAACGCGTGACTTTTGTGGTCGACGCCGCCGATGCGGACGCGATCGGCGACGAAGCGGTCTGGAAAGATGGCAAGGTCGTGGGCTGGATCACCTCAGGTGGTTATTGCCACCATGTCGATTGCTCGTATGCAACCGGTTATGTGGCAAGCGACGCCCTCGCGAACCCTGAAAATGCCCGCTGGCAACTCGAAATTCTGGGTGAGATGCGTGCAGCACAACTGCAGCGCGAGCCGCTGCTTGACCCACAGGGAACCCGGATGACCGGCTGAATTCCGCGCTCAGGGTGTGCGCGCACCGCGCACATCACTCGGACGCCGCCCGAATGCAGCCCTGAACGCACGCGCGAAGTGCGAACTGTTGCCAAAGCCGCACTGCAGCGCGATCGCACTGACCGCGTCGTCGGTGTGTGCGATCAGGTCGTGCGCCACCCGCGGCCACAACGCGACAAAGAACTGCTCGGGTGATTGATGCATCTCGGCGATGAACAGGCGCTGCGTTCGCCGCGTTCAACGATCCCATGACAGCCAGACCAATTGCCATGGCGGAACATGGCCAGCCGGTAGTTGTCATGCCGTTGACGCTGGTGGGTGCAATGGCATCCGTGTCGGCGCGAGCAGATCGCTGGCGACGAGCCCTGAGCCCCGGGAGCGCGGCAGGAAGGACGCGGCCCCGCAAGATGCGAAACCTTGGTCCAGCGTAGCCCGAACAGCGCTTGATCCTTCATGGCGGTTCGGCTTCCGTCCGCGCTGATCGCCGGCGTCGTACCAGATGGCGACAACACGCTTCATGCCCACGCCAGCGGGTAGGCCGTCTGCTGCCCGGCCTGCAGGTGAATCACCTGATTCGGCGCGATGGGTGACCAGGCCTCGGCGTCATCACCCAGCGGCTCGGATGCGACCGCCCAGCCGCCACGCTGAGGCTTGAGGTAAAGCGTGGGCGGCTTGTCGTCGCTGGACCAGCGAAAGGCCCAGGCCTGTTCACCATCGGCCAACGCCGCCGCAAAACGCAGCGGTTCGGTGATGCCCTTGGACTGCATCAGTGCCACTGCGTCATCCAGCACCGACTTGACGGCATCGATCACCGCCAGCCCCGCTTCGATACGGGCCACCGCGAGCAGGAACAGCAATTCAGAATCGGTTCCGCCGCGCCGCCCCTCATAGTGCAGGTCGGGCAGCAGGGCCTCAAGCCCTCGGCGCACCTGCGCATAACCACCGATCTGTCCGTTGTGGATGAACATGTAAGGCCCGTGGTGAAACGGATGGCAATTCTGGCGCGAGATGCCGCCGCCGGTCGCGGCCCGCACATGGGCAAAGAACAGGCGCGAGCGCACATTCGCACAAAGCGCCAGCAGGTTCTCGTCCGACCACGCCGGCATGACCTCGTGGTAGACCCCCGGTGCCTCGCGCTCACCGTACCAGCCTACGCCAAACCCGTCGCCATTGGTGATGGTCTTGGCTTCCTCGGCGCGCAGGCTCTGGCGCACCAGCGAATGGCGCGGTTTGCAAACCAGATCCTCGAGCAGAATGGGTTCGCCCAGGTAGGCCAGGAATCTGCACATCGGCATTGCCCTTTCGCGTTGCTGCCCGCCCCTTTGACGGCGCCGGCCCCAGCCGGCGTGACGTCGCGCTGAGCGCAGCAGGTACAGGATACCAAAGCGGACCGGTCGGACAGCAAGACGGCATGGCCGTGCTGCGTCCATCGCGTGGATTGGCGCAATCGCTGTCGCTGCGGACTGATGACAGCGGCAATTGATCTATGAGGTCACCATGCAGTTCTCCCATAGCCGCACCCCCGTGCCTGGTCTGAACATGTCGACTTGGGGTGTAACAGGTCGCGCGCCAACAGTTCACGCGTTCAGGTAAGCTACCAACGCATGACCACTGCTTTGCCGGACGGCCTGTTCGCCGACGACCACGGCACCACCCGCTGCACCTGGTGCGAGGCCACACCGGTATACCGCACCTACCACGACACGGAATGGGGCTTTCCGGTAGCCGACGACCGGCGCTTGTTCGAAAAAATCTGCCTGGAGGGTTTTCAGAGTGGCCTGAGCTGGCTCACCATCCTGAACAAGCGCGAGGCGTTTCGCCGGGGTTTCGCAAATTTCGACATCGAAAAATTGCTGCGGTTCGGCGATGACGATATTGCGCGCTTGCTGCAGGATGCCAGCATCGTGCGCCATCGCGGCAAGATCGCCTCCACCATCCACAATGCCCACCGCGCCCTCGCCTTGCGCGACGAATTCGGATCGCTGGCAGCCTATTTCTGGCACTGGGAGCCGGAGCCGGCCAGTCGGCCCGAGCGCATGACCAAAGACGTGTTGCGCAAGCTGTCCACCTCAGCGACGTCCGTGGCGCTTTCCAAGGACCTCAAGAAGCGCGGTTGGAGTTTTGTCGGCCCGACCACCGTCTATGCGTTCATGCAGGCCATGGGTCTGGTGAACGACCATGTCGAAGGCTGCGCCACCCGCGCCGCGGCCCTGGTCGCGCGCCAGGGGTTCAAGCTGCCACGCTGACACGCAATCCCGCGGTCGCATAAAGTGACTGCCGGGTGGCGCCAATCGTCCCATGACGCTCTAATTTCGGCATCACGTATGAAGAAATTCGGTTCTTGCGTGCACACGGCACTGTCATCAGAATCACTGGCAACCTTCATCAACCCCAGGAGTAACTCCATGCCCACTTCTTCGAATCCGACCCGTCGCCGTCTGCTTGCCGCTGGAAGTCTTGCAGGCGCCGGCGCCCTGCTCTCGATCAATGCCAAAGCACAGGGAAAAGCCAAGGTCGGCATGCAACTGGGCTGGATCGCAGGTGGCAACCAGATCGGTGAAGTGGCGGCCAAACGCCTGGGGTACTACGACACCGAAGGCATCGACTTTTCAATCCAGCCTGGCGGTCCGAGCATCGATGGCGTGGCCATCGTCGCGTCCGGACGTTTCGAAGTGGGCCAGGTATCGTCAAGCCCGTCCAACATGCTGGCGGTGTCGCAAGACCTGCCGATCCAGGTGTTTGCAACGGGCTTGCAGCAACACCCCTACACCTTCTTCTCGCTGAAAAAGAACCCGATCCGCACACCCAAGGACATGGTCGGCAAAAAGATCGGCATCCAGTCCACCGGCATGGTGCTGTTGCGTGCCTTGCTGGCCAAGAACAAGATCGACGAGAAGTCGATGACCATCATCCCGATCGGCGCCGACATGACGCCGCTGCTGACCGGCCAGGTCGACACGGTGACCGGCTGGCAGACCAACACCACGGCACTCAAGCCCCTGGGCGCAGACCGCGTCGACATGAAGTTGTGGGATACCGGCGTGCACCTGTATGCCCTGCCGTACTACGCGCATACAGACACCATCAAACAGCGGCCCGAGTTGCTGCAGCGCTTCTTGCGTGCCACCGCGCGTGGCTGGGCCTATGCCAACAAGAATCGCGACCAGGCGGTGGAACTGCTGATCAAGGAGTATCCCAACCTCAACGGCCCCGACGAACGCCTGGCGATCGATTCGCTGATGTCCTTCGCCTACAACGACCTCACGAACAAGGGCGGCTGGGGCACCATGGACAAAGAGGTGTGGCAGGAGCAGATCCGGCAATACGCCGACCTGGGCCAGTTCACCAAGCGCGTTCCCAAGGTCGAGGAAGTCATGACCATGGAGATTCTCAACGCAACGCGCGAATACCGCCTGCGCAATTCGTAGTCGACACGACTACCCATCCGACATGACGACAACTACCAGCAGTGCGCCGCGGGCGCAAGGGCATGCCGCTGCCCGCGCCCGCACCCATGCCACGGCCACGCCCGGATTTTCTGTCAGTTGCCGCGACATCACGGTGCGCTTCTTCACTGACCGGCGCAGTGTCACGGCATTGCAGGATCTGAGCCTGGACATTCACGATGGAGAATTTCTGACCCTGCTCGGACCCTCGGGATGCGGCAAGTCGACCTTTCTGCGCGTGGTGGCTGACTTGATCGCGCCCACCGCGGGCAACATGCAGGTGCTCGGCGTGACGCCCGAGGCTGCGCGCTTGCGGCGAGACATCGGATTCGTGTTCCAGGACGCCGCGCTGCTGCCCTGGCGCACCGCATTGCAGAATGTCGAGTTGCCGCTTGAAGTGGCGCGTGGCAGGGCCGACACCACCCGTGCGGCACGTGCCACGCCCCGCGAGCTGCTGGAACTGGTAGGACTCAAGGGCAGCGAAAACGCCTATCCGCATGAACTCTCTGGCGGCATGCGCCAGCGCGTGGCGATCGCCCGGGCACTGGTCAGCGACCCCAAGGTGTTGCTGATGGACGAACCATTCGGCGCGCTCGACGAAATCACGCGCGACCGGCTCAATGAGGAGTTGCTGCGCGTCTGGCGCGAACTGGGCATGACGGTTCTGTTTGTCACTCACAGCATCCACGAAGCCGCCTTTCTGGGACAACGTGTGCTGATGCTGGCCGCCAACCCGGGGCGGGTCAAGGAAATCGTGCCCGTTAACCTGCCCGCCGACCGTGGTCTGGGCATCCGCGAAACCTCGGAGTTCGTGCAGCTCACTGCGCATCTTCGCCAGGTGCTGGAAACCTGTTGAAGGAAAACCCATGTCCACAACCACATTGCAGGCGCCTATTGGCAAAACCAACGAAGACGCCGACCTGCTGGCCCACCAGGCCGAGCGCCAGCGCTTGATCTGGCGCCGGCGCATCCTGCCTGCAATCGGTGTATTCGTGTTGCTGTTCAGCTGGTGGGCGATCGTCGAGGGACTGAACGTGAAGCCGTTCATCGCACCTTCGCCGTTCCTGGTGCTCGAGACCCTGTATGCCAAACGCGCCGTGCTGCTCGACAACATGTGGCCCACCGCGATGGAGGCCGCCGGCGGATTCCTGATCGGTAACGTAGTGGCCATCGCGATTGCCACGGTCTTCGTTCACAACAAGACCTTGCACGACATCTTCTTCCCGGTGGCGCTGATGCTCAACGCTATCCCCATCGTTGCCAAGGCGCCGGTGCTGGTGCTGATCATGGGCAATGGCGTTGAGCCCAAGATCGCGATCGCCGCACTGGTGTGCTTTTTCCCCTCACTCGTGAACATGGTGCGGGGTCTGGATGCGGCCAATCCGCAGGCGATGGAACTGATGCGCGTGTTGTCGGCGAGCAAGACCGAGGTGTTCTTCAAACTGCGCCTGTTCAGCTCACTGCCCTATCTGTTTTCGGCCCTGCGCATCTCGGCTTCTCTGGCCGTGATCGGCGCCGTGGTTGGCGAGTGGATTGGCGCAACCCAGGGCATCGGCGCACTAATCATCCAGGCCACCTACAACTTCGACTCGGCGCTGCTGTATTCGGCCATCGTCATGAGCGCCTTTCTCACCGGGGCCTTCTACGTGACCGTGGCACTGGTCGAACGCGCCGTTGTGCGCTGGCAACCCGAGGCGCAGGGTCACTGAGCCGTATTGAACATTTGACACTAGGACATTCCATGAGCACTCAAGAAACCATTCGCCAGCAAGCCCGCGAGGTCAAGGTCGCGTCTCGATCCGATGTCGTCGTTGTCGGCGGTGGCCCGGCTGGTGTTGCAGCCGCACTGGCCGCTGCGCGTAACGGCGCCAAGGTTACCCTGCTCGAACGCTACAACCACCTCGGCGGCCTGGCCTCCGGTGGCATGGTGCTGGTGTTGGATGACATGTGGGACAACCACCTGGGCGAGATCTCGGTGCGCGGCAGTTGCCAGACCATGATCGAGCGCCTGTCGGCGCAGGGCCTGGCGCACTACCCGCGCAGCAACGAATGGGGTTACGACCCGGAGTCGATCCGGCGCTGGTACCGCTGGGGCACGTTCGACTTTCACACCCATGGCACGCCACACCCGATCTGCTTTGCCGCTGCGTTTGATCCCGACGGCTGGAAACGCGCCGCACTGGAGATGGTGCAGGAGGCCGGCATCGAACTGCGCCTGCACTCCTGGTTCTCGCACACACTGGTTGAGGACAACATCGTGACGGGCGTGGTGTGCGAGAGCAAGAGCGGACCGCAGGCCATCCTTGGCAAGGTGGTCATCGACGCCACCGGCGACCTGGATGTGGCCGCTTCAGCCGGAGCGCCGCACACTGGCGGCAACTACATCATGACCACGGTGTTTCGCCTCGGCGGCGTCGACACCGATGCGGCCGAACGATATGAACGTGAGGAGCCCGAGGCTTACTCGGCGCTGGACCGCAAGATCAAGAAGATTCTGGGTGGCTCCTGGGGCCTGTGGTGGCTCAAGACACCACTGCCCGGCGTGGTGTGGTGCAACTGCCCGCATATGGCCGGGCTGGATGGCCAGAAGGTCGAGGACCTGACTCGCGCCGAAATCCAGGGCCGCAAGCACCTGCACGCACTGGTCGACTTCGTGCGCGCAAACCTGCCCGGCTTCGAGCGCTGCCATGTGGTTGACGTGGCGCCGCAAACAGGCGTGCGCCAGACCCGGCTGCTGGAAGGCGAGTACATCATGACCAAGGAAGACCTGCAGCAGCGCACACGTTTTGCCGACAGCATCGCGCGCGGCCGTGACTACTACATGCCTTACCGGGTCATGCTGCCGCAAAAGATCGAAAACCTGCTGGTGGCCGGACGCCACTATTCGGTGACTTCGCAGGCGCAGAAGATCTCGCGCGAAATTCCGCCCTGCATGGCCATGGGCGAAGCCGCTGGCGTGGCCGCTGCACTGGCGCTGCAACAAGGCGTGCTCACGCGCAATGTCGACGTGACCGCGGTACAGAAGGCCCTGCGTGCACAAGGCGCAGACCCGGGCGACCAGAGCGGGCCCAATGCCGACGTGCCGGCGTTTGCGGCGGCTCTGGCCGTCAACAAGCAAGTGCTGGAGACGGTATGAAAAAAAATGTGCCTACGGACCTGCCGTTGTCGGGCATACGGGTCGTGGACTTCACCCAGGTCATGATGGGGCCGGTGTGCACCCAGATGCTCGGCGACTATGGCGCGGACGTGCTAAAGATCGAACGCAAGGGCGCCGGCGACCTGAGCCGCTCGACCTTCGAGCCGGTGCACGGCGCCGACAACCCTATTTTCTGCAGCCTGAACCGCAACAAGCGCAGCGCCGCACTCGACCTGCGCGACCCGGCCCAACTGGCAGCCGTCAAGGCGCTCATTACCGATGCCGATGTAGTCGTCAACAACTTTCGCGCCGGTGTCATGGAGCGCATGGGTCTGGGCTACGAGGACTGCCAGGCCATCAACCCGCGCATCATCTATGCGGTGGGCACCGGTTACGGTGACAGCGGACCCTATGCCCACAAAGGTGGGCAAGACGTGCTGGCACAGGCGATGAGCGGTGTCATGTTCAGGCGCGCCGACGACGCGGTTCCCGTCAGCGTGTATCCGACCGCATTGTGCGACTACAGCGCCGGCATGCACATGGTGCAGGGCATCCTGCTGGCACTGCTGCAACGCGCCAAGACCGGCGTTGGACAAAAGGTCAGCGTGTCGCTGTACAACTCGATGCTGGCGATGCAGATGCAGGAGGCCGCCATGATCATGATGGCCGACTCCGAGGTCAACTGGGCCGCGATGCCGCTATCGGGGGTGTTCGATACCCAGGACGGCGCGCTGGTGATGGTGGGCGCCTTCAAGGCCAACCCGTTGCAGGACATCTGCAAGGCACTGGAGGTGGACGACCTGTCGGCCGACCCGAAATTCTGCAACCTGAACCAGCAGTTCAAGCACAAGCCGGAACTGCAGGCGCTGTTCCGTGAACGTTTTGCCAGCAACACCCGCGCCTACTGGCTGGCCCGGCTGGAGGAACAGGACCT
Source organism: Burkholderiaceae bacterium (assembly GCA_046594635.1). Taxonomy (GTDB): domain Bacteria; phylum Pseudomonadota; class Gammaproteobacteria; order Burkholderiales; family Burkholderiaceae_C; genus CAISIP01. The sequence goes on along the minus strand of JBKJRR010000113.1, from coordinate 10,645 downwards.
GCTGTGCGCGCCGGTGCGCGATCTGCGCGAGGCGCTGGTCGATCCGCAAACGCTGCACAACCAGATGCTGATGGAAGGTCCGGGTGAAGGCCAGACCTGCAAGTTCATCGGCAGCCCGATCCAGATGTCGGACTCCCGAGCACGGCTGCACCGGGCGCCACCAAGACTGGGACAACATACCCAGGAAATCCTCGACCTGGTGCAGGCGCAGGCACAAGTGTCATGATGACAGGCACAGTGACAACCATCGGCGCCAGTCTGGTCATACAGGACCATGTAGCGACCGTGACACTGGATCGGCCGCATGCCATGAACGCGGTCGACCTCGCCACTGAGGCCGAACTGCAACGCATCTGGACGCAGATCGAAAACGATCCCGAGGTCCGTGTGGTCGTGCTTACCGGCGCCGGCGAGCGCGCCTTTTGCGCCGGCGCCGATCTGAAGAATCCGTCGGTGACCGGGCTCGAATACTGGGCGGCCAACCGCGTCGGAGGCTTCGGCGGCATTGCGCTGCGCGAAACACTCAACGTGCCCGTGATCGCTCGCGTCAATGGCTTTGCGCTGGGCGGCGGTCTGGAAATGGTGCTGGGTTGCGACATCGTCGTGGCCTGCGAGGAGGCCAGTTTTGGCCTGCCCGAGGCCCAGGTCGGACGCATGCCGCTCGACGGTGGCATGGTGCTGCTGCAACGCCAGGTGCCGTTTCGCCAGGCCATGGCCATGATGCTGACAGGCAAGCGCATCAATGCGCAGCGGGCGCTGGACATGGGCCTGGTCAACGAAGTCGTGCCGCGTGGCGAACTCGACGCCGCGGTGCAACGCTGGGTCAGTGACCTTCTGGCCTGCGCGCCACTGTCGCTCAAGGCAATCAAGCAAGTGGTGCGGCTGACCGGCACGATGACGCCGACGCAGGCCCATGCGACCCGACTGCCGGCCGTGGTCGCAGCCTTGCAGTCCCGGGACGCCGACGAAGGCGTGCTGGCGTTCCAGCAAAAGCGCAAGCCGCAGTGGACAGGTCGCTAGCCCGCCCCGCACGGTTGCGCCATTGCAGCTCCATTTCAAGAGATCACTCCGCCATGGCCTACGTCATCGCCGAAACCTGCATCGACTGCAAGGACGCCGCCTGCGTGAGTTGCTGCCCGGTCGATTGCATCTATGAAGGGCCGCGCACCTTTTACATCCATCCGGACGAATGCATCAACTGCGGCATCTGCGTCTCGGTTTGCCCACCCGAGGCGATCTGGGAAGACGCGGACCTGCCTGCGCCCTTGCACCGGTTCATCGCGATCAATCGCGAGTTTTTTTTGCCGGACGTGACCGGATGGGGCAGTCCGGGCGGCGCCAGCAGTATGGGTGCAGCCCAGCGCGACCATCCACTGGTAGCGCAGACGCCGCGCGCAGACGCCTGAAATCGCAGCGGGGCACGCAAGCCGTATCCTTGCCGGCCAGCAATAAGCGGAACCAGACCCGAGACATTCAGTCAGATACCCCCACGACCGCCCACCACAAACCTGGTTTGCACGCACAATAGCCACCGCACCGAAGGTCCTGCAGACGTGCTTTAGACAAGTCTGCGGGCTGGATGGGGTCCGTAGCGAGGGGTTCATGACGCTTCCACTGAGTTTCCTGTGGCCGCAATTCCTGTGGCTGTTGCTGACCCTGCCCCTGCTGGTGCTGGTGTATGTCTGGCTGCTGCGCCGACGCAAGAAGCTGGCGCTGCGTTTGTCCAGCGTTGCCATCGCCCGGCAGGCCCTGGGTGCGGGTCGGCACTGGCGCCGCCATCTTCCGCCCGCCCTGTTCCTGTTGGCCATGGCAGCCGGCCTGCTGGCCGCCGCCCGGCCCACCGCCGTGGTTTCGCTACCGTCCAATCACGCCACGGTGATGCTGGCCATTGACGTCTCGCTGAGCATGCGCGCAACCGATATCCAGCCCACCCGCATCGTGGCCGCGCAGGAGGCCGCCAAGGCCTTTCTGCTGGAGTTGCCGCGCAATGTAAAGGTCGGCATCGTCACATTCGCCGGAACCGCACAAGTGGTGCAGCCCGCCACCTTGCAGCGCGAGGACCTGGTAGCCGCGATCGACAAGTTCCAGCTGCAGCGCGGCACTGCCGTGGGCAGCGGTATCGTCGTCGCGTTGTCGGAGCTGTTTCCCGACCATGGCCTGGATGTGGGCGAGATGACCTACGGCAACGGCAAACGTGGCAAGAGCATCGATGAGGCTCCGGGCAAGCCGCCAAAGGAGTTCGTTCCGGTGGCACCGGGCTCCTACACCTCGGCAGCGATCGTGTTGCTGACCGACGGCCGGCGCACCACCGGCGTCGACCCTCAGGAAGCTGCCATGTTGGCGGCCAACCGCGGCGTGCGTGTGTACTCCATTGGCCTGGGAACGGTCACCGGCGAGGTTCCCGGCTTCGAAGGCTGGTCGATGTATCTCAAGCTCGACGAGCCCAGCCTCAAGGCGATTGCCAACGTGACGCAGGCAGAATACTTCTATGCCGGCAACGCCGACGCACTCAAGACTGTCTACGAGAAGCTGAGCACGCGGTTGCAGGTGGACAAAAAGGAAACTGAACTCTCCGCGTTGCTGGCACTGGTCGCAGCAATGCTGTCACTGGCCGCGGCTGGCCTGTCCCTGGTATGGTTCAACCGCATCGTCTGAGACCGGCCCGCTACGCTATGCTGACACGATGCATGCCGTCGTCCTGAAGTATTTCCTCGAGGTCGCCCGCCACGGATCGATCCGCAAGGCGGCACAGACCCTTTTCGTCGCATCAAGTGCAGTGAACCGCCAGATCCTGCGGCTTGAGGAAGAAATGGGCACCGAATTGTTCGACCGCGTTCCCAGCGGCATGCGGCTGAACATTGCCGGTGAACGGTTGCGCCGCCATGTGGCCGGCACCTTGCACGACTTTCACCTGATGCGCACCGAACTCGACGCGCTCAAGGGCGAACGCAAGGGACATGTGCTGGTAGCAGCGATGGATTCGCTGCTGATCGATTTTCTGCCGGCGGCGGTAGAGGAGTTCTCTGGCAGCTATCCGGCCGTGCGCTACAGCATCCTGACGGCCATGCCCAGCGATGTACCTGATCGCGTCGCCAGCGGAGACAGCGACATCGGCATCTGCTATCTGGGCAAGTTGCCCAGCGCACTCGAAGTGATCGCCAAGGCGCCGTTTCCGCCCGGCGTGGTGATGGCGCCGTCGCACCCGCTGGCACGCAAGGAGTCGGTGAGCTTCGACGATTGCCGTGGCCATGCCTTCATCCAGATCAGCCGCATCTCACCCATTCACGCGCTGGTGCAACCCGAGTTCTCGCGCTTCTGGGATGAACTGGTGCCGGCCATTTCGTGCAACTCCACCACCATGGCCAAACGTTTGATCATCGCGGGTCGCGGTCTTTCGTTCTTCTCGAAGATCGGCTTCATGGACGAACTTGACCGCGGCGAAGTGGTCTGGCGACCGCTGGCAAACAAGGCCGTCAACGCAATCGAGGTCGGCATCGTGATTCCGTCGCACCGCAGTCTGTCGCATGTGACACGCCAGTTCCTGGAACGCATCACGCGCCGGCTCAAGCAACTGGAAGTGGCAGCGTCGGCATAGGCTCCCCGCATGCTCCGCTGGCTCGGGGCCGGTGCGCCGGCAACGACAAGGTGGCGGACAGGCCTCCTAAACCATATTTCTGGTCGCGCGCCTGGATCGTCGCTGTACGCGCGTTGGCGGGTATCGGAACCGAAAAAGGCCGCGCGTAAACCGTTCGCACGAATGCGCAAGCAGGCGCCGCTACAGGGCAATTGCTAAGCACTGCTGGCCGTGCTGCGGACCGCCCTAGCTGCGGCGCCAGCGCAGCTCGGGCGGATAGCGCCACCAGACCAGCGCCGTGACGAGTCCGAAGACCGTGTAAGCCAGCGTGAACACCCAATGCGGTGCCTCAAAGTAGAGCAGGCGTTGCAGCCAGTGCTCGATGAAACTACCGCCATATGTGGTCAGCTGCGCCTTGGCGCGCAGCCACATCTCCAGCTTGGTCAGCGGGCAGACCATACCGAGCCAGGCTTGGGAAGCCACTACGACGATGGCCGCCAGGTGAAGCAAACGGAACCACAAGGCATTTACCCAGCGCCAGTGCCACCGGTTCCCCAACACGACCAGCACCAGACCACCGATGACGAACAAGACAATCGCCACATGCACCGACAGCACAACGTCGGCGAGCAGTTGATAGGGGATGGATGCGTTCACGACCCGCATCTGACGCCGCTTAGAATTCGGCGCGCAGCGTGCGGGTGCTCAGCCGGCCCGCATGCGATTGTTGCGTGCCTGGTGCTCGAGTTCGCATAGTCCCAATACCTCCATCAGGGGCCAGGTAGTCGCCGGAATGTTCCCACAGTCACTTCTTCAGGCCGCACCAGCCGCCCACCGGATTGGCGGCGGAGCGCCCCCCGACTCCGCAAAACTCTAGACCACAAAACGGACCTGTGCACTGGCCACGGCAACGGCCCGAGGACCAAAACTCGCGATGTTGGTCAAGGTCGCATTCTCATGTGCGATGACCTGGGGCGCCGAGATTGCCGCATTTCCCGCCGAGGTATGACCGTCTGAAACCAACACGACCGGGAAGCCCAGAGCCAGTGCGCGCCGCACGGTCGTGTCAACGCAGAATTCGGAGTGCATGCCACAAACGATCAGGCTCTTTACGCCATGGGTACGCAGCAGTTCTTCGAGATCGGTTCGCAAGAAGCAATCCGGTGTGGTCTTGTGCACCTTGATATCACTGGGCAGCACCATCAGTCCGTGCGCGAGTTGCCAGTCCGGCGTGCCGCGTTCAAGATAACCGGAGGTCGACTCATGTTGCACGAAAACGACCGGGGCGCCGGCCAGCCTGGCCTCGTGCGTCACGGCATTGATGCGCTCTATCGTCGCCGTGCAATCGAACGCCGCTCCCTGACCTTCACAAAGGCCTTGTTGGACGTCGATGACCAGTACTGCGGATCTCATGTAAGGCGTCTCCTTGCCATCTGGCTGGCAAATGGCTGTATGCAAGCAGAAAGCTTGCTTCGTACCGGCGCCGCGAGCGCGACAACGCAAGCAGATTGCGATTCAGAAGGCATGAAAACAATCCAGTGGCAGATTCAGTTCAGAAGTTTATCGGTCGTATGTCCGCTGCCCCCTGAAACGGGTGGCCTTGAAAATCTAGTTCTCGTGCCTCGCGAAGCTCATCAGCACCTGAATTGCCGCGAACTTGTTGCCAGGTGCGAGAACCGTATCCAGCTTTCCGTTAAAGATCTCGACAAAACCTGGAACATCCGCCACAGGCGATTGATCCAGGTGCTTGAAACCCATGGTCCAGTTCTCAAAGGCACGCTCCTCGATTTCGCACTCCTGCAACTTCACCACACCGGAATTCCTGGGATCCACGCAGATCGCATCGAATATTTCCTGAACATCGACCGCCCCCTTCGAGCACCTGCATGCAGTTTGCAATGTTGCAGATGAGCATGCCGGTGATGGCTTCCTGGCCCGCGCTTGCTCCGGCAAGTGTCGCAATTCCTCCTGGTTTGGCCTGCTGATCGCCGAGCTGTGTAGATGACGTGAACAAGTGGTGAAGTCTCCTTGATCGGATCAACTATATTTCAAGAGCACAAACAGGCAGAACCATCAGGTGCGAATTTCCTCCCGAGACCACGACCCCCGAACCTCACTGCTTCGCGTCCAGCACAAGCTGGGTCTGGGTGACCACCGCACACAACTTGCCTTGCGCATTGGTGATTTGGGTTTGCCACACCATGGTTGTGCGTCCACGATGCAACGCCACGCTTTCACCCGAGACCCAGGTTCCCACCCTGGCGCCCGCAACGAAGTGGGTACTTGAATCAGTCGTAGTCGTGCTCTTGCCCGCTGCCAGGTTGACCACGGTGCCAACGGCTCCCAGCGTATCGGCGAACGCCATGTACGCACCGCCGTGCATGATTCCACCGGCCGTACAGAGGTCTGGCCTTACCTCCAGTTCAGCGGCCACGCGCTCCGCCGACAACGCGGTGAGACGAACGCCCATGAGCCCGGGAAACAGAGGCTCAAGGAGCTTTTGCATCGCATCAAGATCAAGCATGACGGGTTTCCTCTACATCGAAATTGAAACGCCTGCGAAGCATCTTACGGCGCAATGGAAATCCGCATTCCTCGACCTTGCTGCCGCCTGCTGAAACGCGCGCGTCCATGTGATGCACGGTGAAGGTAAAGACGTACAGTGGGATCCACTTGGCCATTGCGCTTGGCTCCATGAAGGCACGGCAGATTCTTTCTGGTTTCGAGCGCAGGCCGCGACGCAGTCGACCAGTCTGGTCAGGCAATCGCTGGCGCGATTCCACCACGGCGAATCTCTGTTTGACAAAGGCCGGGAAGCCCTTGTGGTTCGAGCTAGGCGGGCGACCCATACCTTATTGGTATTTCAGCTTGTCCATCGAGTGACATGCGAGCGCGTAGAAAACAATCAACGCCTGCTGGAAGGACCGTTCCTGTTTGGGCGGATTGAGTCCAGATATGGCTCGAAACCGTGACGGCGTTCGGGTCATCGTAGCAGCCGCGGGAGATGCCTCGGACTTCCGGCCAGCGCTCGAACGTGAGCGATACGGTGGTTCCACAGTTTGGGCAGAAGTGAACGAAGACCTTCTTCCTGCTTTCATCTGAGATGTGCTCGTAGCAACTCAACTCTGCAGAGTTGAACACGACCGCGTCCATTGGAAACATGGACTCCGCGAAGTAGGAGGTTCCTGTTACTCGTTGGCAAAAGTTGCAGTGGCAAGCCAGGGTCCGCATCGGCGGCTGAGTTGCCCGGAATCGCACCTTGCCGCAGAGACAGCCACCTTCGAGTTCGTTAGACATGCCCGGCGCCTTTCATGTTGCCCGCACGAATGCCTGCGGGGCTGGATTGCGATGCCTGACGAAGCTGTCCAAAAATCCCATTTGACGCGTCGATGTGGCAACAAATGTTGGTAGGCGACGATGGCGTTTTCATCGAATGCATTTTGCCGCCTTTCAAACCGTTCGCAAGCCCATTTGAAGGCTCACGACGCCATTGGGCCAGATGGGCCCTCTCTTATTGCCTCCATCCGCTGTGGTCAGGCTTCTCGATGTTGTGCACCATGCGGTACAAGTGACAGTGCGGATTGTGTGCCACGCACAATTGGTGTTCCTCGTTTCAAGGCACCTTCATCCTCATGCCAGCCATTGAATTACGCCGATCAGGAAGACAAAATGCACTCCGCCACTTGACTGCGCGGGAAGTCCCGGTAAGGGTTTAGGCCGCATTGCTCTCCGTGCGGAAGACCCAAGCAAAGAATAATAGAAAGATGAGATCGTTAGCACCGTAAATACTGTAGAACGCACCGGCCAAAAAATCCTTCGAATAGAGTTGAGACAGGCTGTTATCTGAAAGCCATCTGATCCAGATAACAACATACACAAGTTTCTCCATCGCAAACGCTCCAGCTAACCACTTGATGCTAGAAGTGACCACGGCGGCTCCAATATAGGCTAGACCCCAAACCGCGATCATCAGCAATCCAAAATTCGACATCACTACAGGGTCGGCTTCATTAATCGCAGGATTCGTGAATGCCCTGGAAAACAGCAGGACTCCCACGATATTCATGAGACCGGCAGCGATTAGTCCATTTCGAATCAAGTTTTGGCGCACTGTGATGTACCTAAGGAAGTGGAAGCGCTTTTGTGCTGCGACCAGTACGTTATGGTGGCGAGACTGGCGAAGCGGGTGTTTGAAAATGGTGGCGCGCAACGGCTGGCTCCCATGCGGCCCAACGTCGAAATTCAGCGGCCGCCACAGGCGGTCCGATGGGATACCAAGTTATGCCGTCACTTCGACATACTCGACTTGACTAGCGCCCGGAGGCACTGGCAAGCCATCTTCCCGCAGACCTTCAACATGAAAAGCAATGGCCTCGCGGATTTCTGCTTCCACCTCTTCGACCGTTGCGCCGGTAGCCACGCACCCCGGCAAGTCCGGCACGTAAGCCGAAAAATTTCCCTCTGCCTTTTCGATGACTATCGCGTAACGCATATCAACCTCAATTCAAACGTGCCTGTTTAAGAATGCTGTTCAATGTGCCGGGAGCCAGATCATCACTCGGCCTACCCGGGACGGTAACCCGGCCTGGCTTGCTCGCGTGCTTGAACTGCCGATGACTGCCTCGGATGGCCACCAGCGCCCATCAGTCGCTTTGAAGTATCCGCAGAACTTCGCTGACTTTCATGGGCGAAGAATAGCAGCTACCTCCGGTTCGTTAACGCAGCGAGCACTGCCAGCGGCCTCAACGTCGAAGACCAGCGGCGCCGAAGGCGTCCGTCTGGGGCGACCAGTTAACCTGGCCCTTCACGCAAGAACTTCCCGAACAACCTCGGGGTGCCGCATTGCAATTCTGATCAGTGCCTGCGCAGCGCCCGACGGCGAACGACGACCTTGCTCCCACTCCTGCAAAGTGCGCTTGGAGATACTCAGTGCCTCTGCGAATTGCGTCTGAGACAAGCCCGTACCTAGACGCGCCTGCGCAACGTCGTTGAGCTCCACTTTTGTGATCCGAGCGGCTTGGCCCGCCTTCATTTCGCGCACGGACTGAAGTAGCTTTAGACCAAGGTCCTCACGAGTTGAAACCCGCTTTGCCGCCGCCACACGCCGGGGAGTAGTAGTGCTAGCCATTTTCTATCTCCTTTCGCACCGCTTTAAGTAAGTGACCGGGAATGTTGTCACGTGCCGACTTCGCATAGATGAGAAGCAACCAGATTTCACCTAGAGTCAACCTCGTAAAGTAGACAACGCGAACGCCGCCGCGTTTTCCTGTACCGGCACGAGACCATCGCACCTTGCGGCAGCCACCACTATCTGGGATGACATCGCCCGCCTCCGGATTTGCCCCCAACCAAGTCAAGAATTCCAACCGTTCGTCTTCGGACCACAACCTGTCCGCGTCGGCGGCAAAGGTTGGTGTTTCGATCAAGGAGTTCACGATCACCAACTATACGTCAAAGACGTACTACACACAAGACCTGAAGGTTACCGTCGAAGCTGCCGGGCACGCAACATTTGCGGCGAAGCCGCGGCCTGCAGTTGCCTGTCCCTGCCGAGCGACCTGTTGGGCGTCATTTCTTGGCTGGGCCGACGTCCATCCCATCGTAGGACCCCAGATGGAATTGGTCGGCCAGCTTGTAGAACTCTTTATTTCGCTGATTGAGGGACTCAGGCGTGTGATGCTCGACCTTCTCTACGTGGAGGACGAAGTAACTTTTGGGCGACGGCATTACCGCCATGCTGGCGCAATTGCTGTATGGCACCGGCATGCGGTTGATGGAGGCCATGCGACTGCGCATCAAGGATGTGGACTTTGCGCGCAAGCTCATCATCGTGCGTGAGGCCAAGGGCGGCAAGGACCGAGTTGTCATGTTGCCCGGCGCACTGGCGCCAAAGCTGCACCGGCAACTCCTGGCCGCCCGCGCCCAGTGGGAAGCAGATCGCCTGTCTCAGCGTGGTGGTGTCGAAATGCCGCACGCGCTCGATGCCAAATACCCGCGCGCTGGCCAGTCCTGGGCCTGGTTCTGGCTGTTCCCATCACCCACCTTGTCCGTCGATCCACGCAGCGGCGTAGAGCGCCGCCACCACTTATACGAAGACCGGGTGCAGCGGGCACTGAAAAAGGCGGTCGCACTGGCAGGCATCGCCAAACCCGTATCCGTGCACACCTTGCGCCACTCGTTTGCCACCCATCTGCTGCAGACGGGTACCGACATCCGCACGGTACAGGAACTGCTCGGCCATTCCGATGTCAGCACCACCATGATATGTACCCACGTGCTCAAGGTCGCCGCTGGTGGCATGTCCAGTCCGCTTGATGCGCTCCTGTCCGGCCTGCCCCAACCCCTACCCCCAGTTCCTCCCCCAGCAACGGGCGGTGGTCTGGAGCCGGCCAATTGGCACCGTGCGCAGGATGTTTCCTGCGCGAAAATCCACGTGTGACCGCCGCCGACCCCACCACGATCGACGCCCCGCCCTTGCGCCGCATCGCCCACCTCGACATGGACGCGTTCTACGCCTCCGTCGAATTGCTGCGCTATCCGCAGCTCAAGGGCCTGCCGGTCGTCATCGGCGGCGGGCGCAGTGCGGTGCAGGAAGCGCTGGACAAGCTGGCGGACAACCCGAAGGCCCAGGCCGGCGGCAACCCGCGCGCGCACATTCCGATCGAGTCCTTCGCGCGTCTAAAGGACTACGTAGGTCGTGGTGTCATCACTACCGCCACTTACCCAGCACGGCAGTTCGGCATTGGCTCGGCCATGGGCCTGATGAAGGCCGCCAGGTTGTGCCCGCAGGCGATCCAGCTGCCGGTCGATTTCGAGGAATACCGGCGCTTTTCGCGTGCGTTCAAGCAAATCATCCTGGGCATCGCCCCGCAAATGGAAAACCGCGGTGTCGACGAGGTCTACATCGATTTCACCGAGGTGCTCGGCGGCCAGCGCGAAGGCGGAAGGGTGCTGGCTCGGCTGATTCAAAAAAGCATCTTTGACGCCACCGGACTCACCTGCTCGGTTGGTGTGGCACCCAACAAGCTGCTGGCCAAGATGGCCAGCGAATTCAACAAGCCCAATGGCATT
>JBKJRR010000450.1:0-10744 GCA_046594635.1 Burkholderiaceae bacterium | reverse complement strand
TCAGGACGGATGATGACGTCGAACAGGGTTTCGACGATCTTGAACAGGCCTTCGAGCACCTTGGGCAGGGTGAAGTATTGCTTGACCTCCTGCTCGCTGAACGCAAATCGCGCCTGCTTGAGCTTTTCACCAATGTAGGCCCAGTCCCAAGGCTGCGGATCCCGGATGCCGAGTTCTGAGGCCGCGAACTGACGCAGATCGGCCAAGTCTTGTTTGCCAAAGGGTTTGGCCCGCTGTGCGAGGTCGCGCAGGAAATCAATCACCGCCTGTGGCGAGGTTGCCATCTTGGACTTCAGCGACAGTTCGCCGTAGCTGGCGAATCCGAGCAGCCGCGCCTCTTCCTGGCGCAAGGCCAGAATTTCATGCACCAGCGCCGTGTTGTCGTATTGGCGCATGGCCTCAGGCGCCTGTTCGGAAGCGCGGGTCGCGTAGGCCTTGTACATCGAGGCGCGCAACTGCGCGTTGTCGGCGAATTGCATCACCGGCAGGTAACACGGCAGCTTCAAACTGAGCTTGTGACCGTCGCGTCCGGCCGCCTGGGCCGCTTCGCGGGTGTTTTGCAGAACATCCGGTGGCACGCCGGCCATGTCTTCGCTGCTCACGTAGTCGCTGAACTTGTCGGTGGCGTCCAGCGCGTTCTCGCTGAATTTCTGACTCAGTTCGGCCAGCCGCTCCTGGATGGCCGCAAACCGGGTCCGGTCCGCGCCAGCGAGTTCGGCGCCGCCGAGCACGAAATCGCGCAGTGCATTTTTATGCGCCTGGCACTGTTCCGCGTTCAGTCGGGCGACGTCGATGGCCTTGTACTTGGCATAGAGGCGCTCGTCGGCGCCCAGGCGGGTCCAGAACTCGGTGACCTTGGGCAGGCTGGCGTTGAAGGCCGCCCGCAACGCGGGCGTGTCCGCCACACTGCTGAGATGGTTGACGGCACCCCAGGCACTGCCCAGACGTTCGGTGGCCACGTCAAGCACTTTGGCAATGGCTTGCCAGTCACTCGGAAAACCCTCTTGAGTGACGGTTTCCAGGGCCTTATCGGCATCGCCGAGAAGCTGCTCGATGGCCGGGCCGACATGGTCCGGCTGGATCTGGTCGAACAGCGGCAGTCCGCCGGTTTGCAATAGTGGATTCATGGCCTCGATCTTTCCTGGTGCTAAGGGACATTTTCGGCGCTGTCCTGTGCCACATCAGGGCGCTACAACAAGTTTACAAGGCTGATGCGCGCTGCGCTGCTTCCAGCGTATTGACCAGCAGCATGGTGATCGTCATCGGCCCGACGCCACCCGGTACCGGCGTGATGTGGGCAGCGACCTTGCGGACGCCGGCAAAGTCGACATCGCCACACAACTTGCCTTCATCGTTACGGTTCATGCCGACGTCAATGACCACAGCCCCCGGCTTGACCATATCGGCTGTCAGCACATTGCGTCGACCCACAGCGGCGACGATGACATCGGCCTGCAACGTGTGCGACCTGAGGTTTTGTGTGGCACTGTGGCAGATGGTCACGGTTGCGCTTTTCTGCAACAGCATCACGGCCATCGGTTTACCCACCGTGTTGCTGCGACCGATGACGACCGCATGCTTGCCACGCAAGTCGATGCCAGTGGACTCGATCAGCTTCATGCAACCATAAGGGGTACAGGGATTGAAGCCCGGCGTACCGGTAAACAATTCACCCGCGCTTTGCGTCGAGAAGCCGTCGACGTCCTTGGACGTGGCGATGGTCTCGATCACGCGATGCGGGTCGATGTGCTTGGGCAAAGGCATTTGTACCAGGATGCCGTGGATGGTCTTGTCGGCGTTCAGCGCTTCGATACGCGCAAGCAGCTCCGCCTGGCTCAGCGTGGCGTCGTATTTTTCGAACACCGAATACAGGCCGGCTTCCTCGCAGGCCTTGACCTTGTTGCGTACATAGACCTGACTGGCCGAATCCTCTCCCACCAGAATCACGGCCAGGCCCGGCCGAACACCGCGTTGGGTCAAGGCGCTGGCATCGCGTGCGACTTCGCCCCGCAACTGGCGTGACAGCGCAACGCCGTCGATGAGCTGGGCCGATGGGGGTGTCGTCATGTCGAATCTCGGGGCGATGGGGCGCCAGCGGACGCCGCCAGTTGAAACTGCAATCAGGTCTTGGCCGGTGCGTTCTGGCCCAGCGCTATCTTGAGCAGGTCAGCCACCGTGTTGGCATTGAGTTTTTCCATGATGTTGGCGCGATGGGCCTCTACCGTCTTGATGCTGATGCCCAGGTCATCGGCCATCTGCTTGTTCAATCGTCCGGCGACAATGCGCTCGAGCACCTGGGATTCTCGCAGTGTCAACTTGGACAGCAGTGCATCACGGCTGGCCGCGAGCTGGTGGTCGGCGAAGGTGCCCTTGGCGTGTTCGAGCATGCGCTCGACCAGGCGCAGCAGCTGGTCTTCCTTGAATGGTTTCTGGATGAAATCCATCGCGCCTTTTTTCATTGTGTCCACGGCCATGGGCACGTCGCCATGGCCGGTGATGAAGACGATGGGCAGCGGTGAGTGGTTGTCGATCAGGCGGTTCTGCAGTTCCAGGCCGGTCATGCCGCCCATGCGGATGTCGACGATCAAACAGGCCACCTCACGGGCGTCGTAGCGGCTCAGGAACGACTCGGCCGAATCGAAGCAGCGAACCCGGTAGTCCTTGCCTTCGAGCAGCCATTGCAGCGAATCACGCACCGCTTCGTCATCATCGACAACATAGACAGTGCCTTTCTTGGGAATCAGACTCATGCGGCTATCCTGGGGTCTTGATGGGTTTGCTCCGCGACTCGGATGTGAGGCTGGCGGTTTCGCCGACGGGCAGCCAGAAAGCGAATCGGCATCCCATGACTTCGGCGCCATTGTAGAGGTTCTCGCCGCGCATCCGCCCCTGGTGGGATTCGACTATGGAGCGGCACAGGCTCAGGCCGATTCCCATGCCATAACTCTTGGTCGAATAGAAGGCCTCGTACAAACGGTCGAGCACTTCCGGCGCCAGGCCGCTGCCGGTATCGAGCACCGAGAATTCCACCATCTGGCGTTCATCGACGACCGATTCCCGGACCGTCAGTTCTACCCTGCGCACCGACGTCGGCCGCTGGGCGGTGTCGATCGATTCTGCCGCATTCTTCAGCAGGTTGATCAGTACCTGCTCGATCAGGATCGGATCGACCAACAACATCGGCAGGCGCGGGGTCACGTTGCAACTCAGGCGGACATTGCGTCGGCGCAACTCGATGTCGGCCAGTTCGACCGCCTCGTCGACCATGTCGTTGATTCGTGACCAGGTGCGTTTGGGTTCACTGCGTTTGACGAAGGACCGGATGCGCTGGATGATCTGGCCGGCGCGGTGTGCCTGGCGTGCAGTCTTCTCGAGCGCATCGAGCAGATCCTGCTCCTTGATCTGCTTGGACTGGATGCGCGAGATCATGCCGTGGCAATAGTTGTTGATCGCAGTCAACGGCTGATTCAATTCGTGTGCAACGCTCGACGCCATCTCGCCCATCGTGATCAGGCGGCTCGCATTCTGCGCTCGGTCTGCCTGCGCGGCCGCCTGCTGTTCGGCCAGGCGACGCGCTGTGATGTCGGTGGCGATCACCATTTGTGCAAGCCGGCCATCGACCCAGCTCAGGTATCGCGTTCGCACCTCGAGCCAGCGGCCGAGTTCGCTCAGGTAGATCTCGGCGTTCTCTGGCTCCGCGTCGGGCAACACGTCGGTTGGCATGCCGGCAAACGCGTCGACATGGTCCAGCCCCTCGTCGGTGACGGGCTGCGCGGGAATGCCGGCCTGTGCCACCAGGCGCAGGTGGCCTTCGGTCTGGTTGCCGAACCATAGCCGATACAGCTTGTTGGCAAAGAGCATCTCGTCGCTGCCCAGCGGCGCCACCGAAATCGATGCGTCCAGGGCCTCGAGCACCGTGGTGAAACGCTCGAACGAGGCGGAAAGCTGTTCTCGAATGCGGTTGGGCTCGGTGATGTCGGTCATCGCCGTGATCCAGCCGGTCTGTGTGCCGCGGGTGTCGATCAGGGGTGACACATACAGCCGGGCATCAAACAGCGAATTGTCGGGTCGCTTGACCCTCATTTGCACACCGCCTGGCGTCGCGGCCTGGCCCGTGAGTTCGGCATTGAGCAACTGGCTGAGGGTCTCGTGATCGGTGTCGGGCCAATACGGGAACGGCGCGGTGCGACCTACCAACTCGGATTCTCCCCATCCTGTCATTTGGCAGAAAGCAGCGTTGACATAGGTGATACGCCCCTGCAGGTCCATGGCGCGCATGCCGGTGAGCATCGAGTTTTCCATCGCGCGGCGAAAATTGGTCTCGGCGACCAGTGCTTGCTGAGCCTGATGGCGGCGCCGGTTGTGGCGCCAATTGGCGATCAGCATCCAGGCGGTCATGATGCTGAGCACGCCGACGAGCCAGAACAGGCCACTGCCGATCACACCAAGCGAAGTCCGGTAAGCCTGCGCCCGCAGCACCAGACCGTTGCCCACTGGCGAGACCGGCACTTCATACTCGTTGACCGGGACCACCCAGGGCAGCAGGCGTCCAGCCGGATTTCGCGCCGGCACGCTGGTGCCGGCCAGCTTCACGCCCTTGTCGTCGAGCAGTGAGATCGCATAACGGGCGGACACCTCAGCCGGGACGCCGTAGCGGTAAAGACCGTCCACCGAATATTCAGCGAGCACGACACCGGCGAAGCGGGTGCCGTCGTTCATCGGAATATGCAATTGCAACAGTGGTACTGCAGCACTGCTGGCTGCGCGCTGCGCGTAGATCGGCTGCATGGTCTCCTGCGCAAGCATAAAGATGTTGTGTGTCTCGCCAGGCGCCAGAACTTCGCCCGCCTGCGGCGCCGCACCGGGCTGCAGGCTGGCCGTGGCGTAGGTGGCGCGGATGCGCTGGTTCTGGTCAATCCAGCTCAGGCGCTCGAGATCGGGATACTGGATGACCAGGGCTTCGGCACGGACCCGGAATTCCTCGGTATCCAGATCGCGGTTTGAAATGTCGCGGGCGATGCGCATCAACTGCTCCTGCCGTTCCAGCAGACGCAGACGCAGGCGTTGCTGCGTGTATTCGACATCGCGGCGCACCGCCTCGTGTTCGCGATCAATCTCTTCCAGACGCAGGTAGGCGAACGCGGCAAGGATGGCCGCGAGGAACAACATGACCGCCAGCAGCGGCGCCAGCACGGCAAATCGATCCTGGCGCCGTGCATTGAGTTGCCACCACCAATGGCGGACGCGCTCGGCTGTAGCGCCATTCGGCAGGGCGATGCTGGGTGGATCGGGAGGCATCCGGCGAGTGTATGGGACGCTCTCGACTTGGCGTTAGGGCGGGGCAGGGGATGTTGATCAATATTTCATTATGTGAATTTATAAAGCATTATTTGAAAAGTTGAATTCCTTGTGCGAAAATTCGCCTACAGTATCCAAATTGCACCCATTCGAAGGAGAACAACATGTCGGATCAGCCACGAAACGCAACCAACGACACGGTAGACGAGCAGAATGTGTTGGAAAACCGGGAGTGGATGGACGCGCTGTCCGCGGTGATTTCAAATGAAGGTCCGCAGCGGGCGCATGACCTGCTGGAGCAGTTGCTCGAACACGCGCGGCAGAACAGTCTGGACATGCCGTTCTCCGCCACAACCGGCTATGTCAACACGATCGAGCCCGGCGAGCAGGCCCGCAGCCCCGGCAACCTTGAGCTCGAAGGCCGACTGCGTGCCTACATGCGCTGGAACGCCATGGCCCTGGTCGTGAAGGCGAACCGCCTGGACCCGGCAGACGGCGGCGACCTTGGCGGGCATATCAGTTCGTTTCAGTCTCTCGCCCACATGTTCGCGGCCGGCTTCAACCATTTCTGGCATGCGGAAAGCGAAGGCCACGGCGGTGACCTGCTTTATATACAAGGCCATTCGGCGCCCGGCATTTATGCCCGCGCTTTTCTGGAAGGCCGGTTGAGTGAGGACCAGTTGCTCAATTTCCGCCAGGAAGTGGCGGGCAAGGGTCTGTCGAGTTATCCGCATCCAAAGCTGATGCCCGACTTCTGGCAGTTTCCGACGGTGTCGATGGGTCTGGGCCCGTTGATGGCCATATACCAGGCGCGTTTCCTCAAGTATCTGCATGCGCGTGGCATTGCCGACACGTCCAATCGCAAGGTCTGGGTGTTCTGTGGCGATGGCGAAATGGACGAACCGGAGAGCCTGGGTGCGATCGGTTTGGCCGCTCGCGAAAAACTCGACAACCTGGTTTTCATCGTCAACTGCAATCTGCAGCGCCTGGACGGGCCTGTGCGCGGCAACGGCAAGATCGTGCAGGAACTCGAAGGCGAGTTCCGTGGCTCGGGCTGGAACGTGATCAAACTGCTGTGGGGTTCCGAATGGGACGATTTGCTGGCGCGCGACAAGGACGGCGCGCTGCGCAAAATCATGATGGACACGCTGGACGGCGACTACCAGGCCTTCAAGGCAAACGACGGCGCGTTCGTGCGAAAGAACTTCTTCGGTCGCGATCCGCGTACGCTGGAAATGGTCTCGGGCATGACCGACGACGAGATCTGGAGCCTGCGCCGGGGTGGTCACGACGCGCAGAAAGTGTATGCCGCGTTCCACAAGGCCGACCAGACCAAGGGTCAGCCCACCGTGATGCTGGTCAAGACGGTCAAGGGCTACGGCATGGGCAAGGCCGGCGAGGGCAAGAACACAGCGCACCAGACCAAGAAGTTATCCGATGAAGACATCCGTTACTTCCGCGACCGCTTCAACATTCCGATTCCGGACAGCGAACTGTCCAAGATTCCGTTTTACAAGCCAGCCGATGACACCCCCGAGATGCGCTATCTGCACGAGCGTCGCAGTGCACTGGGTGGCTATCTGCCCAAGCGTCGGGCCAAGGCCGAGGAGAAGTTCACGATTCCGCCTCTGGAGACCTTCAAGGCCGTCATCGACGCCACCGCAGAAGGCCGCGAGATCAGCACGACGCAAGCCTATGTGCGTTTCCTGACGCAATTGCTGCGCGACAAGGAACTGGGACCGCGCGTGGTGCCTATCCTGGTGGACGAAGCGCGTACTTTCGGCATGGAAGGCCTGTTCCGGCAGATTGGCATCTACAACCCGGAAGGGCAGAAATACACGCCGGTCGACAAGGACCAGGTCATGTACTACAAGGAAGACAAGGCCGGCCAGATCCTGCAGGAAGGCATCAACGAACCCGGCGGCATGAGCAGCTGGATCGCTGCGGCCACGTCGTACTCGACGAACAACCGCGTGATGATTCCGTTCTACGTTTACTACTCGATGTTCGGCTTCCAGCGCATCGGTGACCTGGCCTGGGCCGCAGGCGACATGCAGGCGCGCGGCTTCCTGCTCGGCGGCACGTCGGGGCGGACCACGCTCAACGGCGAAGGCCTGCAACATGAGGATGGCCACAGCCATATTCTGGCGAATACGATTCCGAACTGTGTCAGTTACGACCCGACGTTTGCCCATGAGGTCGGCGTGATCCTGCACCATGGCCTGCAACGCATGGTCGAACGCCAGGAGAACGTTTTCTACTACATCACGCTGCTCAACGAGAACTATCCGATGCCCGGTCTGACGGTGGGCACCGAGGAGCAGATCATCAAGGGCATGTACCTTTGCAAACCCGGTGCGAAGCGCACGCCGCGGGTTCAACTGCTGGGATCAGGCTCGATCCTGCGCGAGTCGATTGCCGCGCAGCAACTGCTGGATGCCGAATGGGATGTTGCGGCCGATGTCTGGAGCTGCCCCAGCTTCAATGAACTGGGCCGCGACGGTCAGGACTGTGAGCGGTACAACCTGCTGCATCCGCAAGACACGCCACGTGTGCCGTTTGTCACCCAGCAACTGGAGAAACACACCGGTCCGGTCGTTGCCTCCACCGACTACATCAAGGCCTTCGCCGAGCAGCTCCGACCGTTCCTGCCCAAGGGTCGGACCTACAAGGTGCTTGGAACCGATGGTTTTGGTCGCAGCGATTTCCGGAGCAAACTGCGTGAGCACTTCGAGATCAACCGCCATTACATCGTGGTGGCGGCGCTCAAGGCGCTCAGTGAAGAGGGCACGGTGCCGGTGGCCAAAGTCAGTGAAGCCATCAAGAAATATGGCCTGAACGTCGACAAGGTCAACCCGTTGTACGCTTGACGATCGAACCCACCCGACCCGCTGTGATGCTGGTCGACCATTGCGGCGCATAGCGCATAACAGAATCTGGAGGCGTAAATATGGCGTTGGTAGATATTCAGGTGCCGGACATCGGCGACTTTGATGAAGTGGCGGTGATCGAATTGCTGGTGAAGGCGGGCGATGTGGTCAAGGTCGAGCAGTCCTTGATTACCGTGGAGTCCGACAAGGCGTCGATGGAAATACCGTCAAGCCATGCCGGTGTGGTCAAGGAGATCATTGTCAAGCTTGGCGATAAGGTCAAGCAGGGCTCGGCAATCGCCCGCATCGAGGTGCAAGGCGCGGTGGATGCCGCCGCACTAACTCCGGCTGCTGCCCCTGCAGCTGAAGCGGCACCGGCCGCTGCACCTGTATCTGCAACACCGACTGCTGCGACCGCGCCTGTTGCCGGCGCCAGCGGTCCGGTGCAGGTCATGGTGCCCGATATTGGCGACTTCAAGGATGTCGCCGTGATCGAGGTACTGGTCAAGGTGGGCGACACCGTCAAGGTCGAGCAGTCGTTGATCACCGTGGAGTCGGACAAGGCCTCAATGGAGATCCCATCGAGTGTCGCGGGCGTGGTCCAGGAAATTGTGGTCAAGCTCGGTGACAAGATCAACATCGGCGATCGGCTGGCCGTGATTGTGGCTGCTGCAGGTTCCTCCCCAGCTGCAGCAGCGGCTGCGCCGGCGGCGTCGGCCCCGGCCGACGCTCAGGCGCCTGCCGCTGCTGCAGCCGCACCGGCCAGCGCGCCCGTTCCAGCCCATGACCCGATGGTTCCGGTTTCAGCCGGATTGCCGCACGCGTCGCCATCGGTGCGCAAGTTCGCGCGCGAACTCGGGGTGCCGCTGGGCGAAGTCAAAGGCAGCGGCGCCAAGGGACGGATTACCGAACAGGACGTTCAGTCGTTCACCCGCGCAGTGATGGCGGGCACCAGTCGCACGCAGGCCGCGGCAAAGGCTCAAGGCGGCGGAGCGAGCACCGGCTCTGGCGACGGCGCCGGGCTGGGTCTGATTGCGTGGCCGAAGGTCGACTTTTCCAAGTTCGGTGCGGTCGAGCGCAAGGACATGTCCCGCATCAAGAAGATCAGCGGCGCCAATCTGCATCGCAACTGGGTCATGATTCCGCATGTCACCAATCACGACGATGCCGACATCACCGATCTCGAGGCGTTTCGCGTGTCGACCAACAAGGAAAACGAGAAATCGGGCGTCAAGGTGACGATGCTGGCTTTCCTGATCAAGGCCTGTGTCGCCGCGTTGCGCAAGTTCCCCGAGTTCAACGCATCGATCGATGGTGACCAGCTGGTGTACAAGCATTATTGCCACATCGGCTTCGCCGCTGACACGCCCAACGGATTGATGGTGCCGGTGATCAAGGACGCCGACAAGAAGGGCGTGATGCAGATTTCGCAGGAGATGGGCGAACTGGCCAAGAAGGCACGCGATGGCAAACTCAGTCCGGCCGAGATGTCCGGTGCCGGGTTCACGATCTCCTCGCTCGGGGGTATCGGTGGCAGGTATTTCACGCCCATCATCAATGCACCGGAAGTTGCGATTCTCGGCGTCTGCCGCTCGACGACCGAGCCGGTGTGGGATGGAAAAGCGTTCGTGCCACGGCTGATGTTGCCCTTGTCATTGAGCTGGGATCACCGGGTCATCGACGGAGCGGCTGCCGCCCGGTTCAACGTCTACCTGGGCCAGATCCTGGGTGATTTCCGCCGGGTGCTGTTGTAACGCCTGCGGCGTCAAGACACCCCTGGCGCGGGTGGTGCGCCAGCTATCTGGCCACCCACAATCTGGACAAGCAATTGGAGAGGAAAGATCTCATGGCGCAAATGGAAATCAAGGTTCCGGACATTGGCGACTTCGCCGAAGTGACGGTGATCGAACTGATGGTCAAGCCGGGCGATACCATCGCGCCCGAGCAATCGCTGATCACGGTCGAGAGCGACAAGGCGTCGATGGAGATCCCGTCGTCGCATGCCGGCGTGGTGCAGGCGCTCAAGGTCAAGGTCGGCGACAAGGTCGCCAAGGGCAGCGCGATCGCCACATTGCAGGTCGCCGGCGGTGCCGCACCGGCCCCGGCCGCTGCCGCCGCCGCGGCGTCGCCTGCGCCGGCAGCGGCGGCCGCGTCATCGGCGGCGCCGCCGCCCGCGGAGAAGGCGCTGCCGACGGCGGCATTGCCGGCGCACGAGCCGACCGCCCCGCAGGGCGCCTTGCCGCATGCCTCGCCGACGATCAGGAAGCTGGCCCGTGAGCTCGGTGTGCCGCTGGTCGAGGTCAAGGGCAGTGGGCCGAAGGGCCGCATCACCCAGGAAGACGTTCAGGCCTTTGTCAAGTCGGTGATGGCTGGAACGCAGCAGACGAAGGCCCAGGCGGCGAAGGCACCGAGCGCCGGCGGGGCAGTGGGCGGCGCTGCCTTCCCCGGCTTGCCGGCCTGGCCGCAGGTGGACTTCGCCAAGTTCGGGCCGATCGAGAAAAAGGAGCTCTCGCGGATCAAGAAGATCAGCGGGCCGGTGCTGGTGCGCAACTCGGTGCTGATCCCGCATGTCACGA
>JBKJRR010000240.1:0-8754 GCA_046594635.1 Burkholderiaceae bacterium | reverse complement strand
ACTTCAAGGCCAATCCGCGCATGATGGTCAGCGCCGAAGGGTGTTACTACACCGACATCAACGGACGCAAGATCCTGGACGGCTTGTCGGGTTTGTGGTGCTGCGGCCTGGGCCATGGTCGGCGCGAGATCACCGAGGCGGTTAGCCGCCAGATCGCGAAGCTCGACTACTCGCCGGCGTTCCAATACGGGCATCCGCTGTCGTTCGAGCTGGCCAACAAGATCAAGGATCTGACACCCGAGGGCCTGGACTATGTGTTCTTTACCGGTTCGGGGTCGGAGTGCGCCGACACCTCACTGAAGATGGCGCGTGCCTACTGGCGCACCAAGGGTCAGGCCAGCAAGACCCGCTTCATCGGACGCGAGAAGGGCTACCACGGGGTGAACTTCGGCGGCATCTCGGTCGGCGGCATCGTGGCCAACCGCAAGGCTTACGGACAGGCGATCGAAGCAGACCATATGCCCCACACCATGCTGGCGGGCAATGCGTTCACACGCGGCATGGCCGCCACCGGCGCCGAACTTGCCGACGATCTGCTCAAGTTGATTGCGCTGCATGACGCCTCCAATATCGCAGCCGTGATCGTCGAGCCGTTCTCGGGTTCGGCTGGCGTGATCATCCCGCCGGTCGGATACTTGCAGCGCCTGCGCGAGATCTGCACCGCCAACAACATCCTGCTGATTTTTGACGAGGTCATCACCGGTTTTGGTCGCTGCGGCGCCTATACCGGCGCGGAATCCTTTGGCGTGACGCCCGACATCATGAACGTCGCCAAACAGATCACCAACGGCACACAGCCATTGGGCGCCGTGGTGGTCAAGAAGGACATCTACGACACCTTCATGGCCGCGGGTGGACCGGACTACATGCTCGAGTTTGTTCACGGCTACACGTACTCCGCCCATCCAGTAGCCTGCGCCGCCGGCGTGGCCGCGCTCGATGTGCTGGTCAAGGAAGACATGATCAACCGCGTCAAGTCTCTGGCACCGTATTTCGAGCAGGCAGTGCACAGTCTCAAGGGCAGCAAACATGTCACCGACATTCGCAACTACGGCCTGGCAGCCGGGTTCACGATTGCCGCCTTGCCGGGCGAACCCGCCAAGCGCCCGTACCAGATCGCGATGAAATGCCTGGAAAAAGGCTTTTATGTGCGATATGGCGGCGATACCATTCAGTTGGCGCCGCCATTCGTGATCGAGAAGGCGGAGATTGACAGCCTGATCAATGCGTTGGGCGAGTCTTTGGGGCAGGTTGACTGAACTCTGGCAAGCCGTTTTTCGCCCCGGGCTGCGACGTTGGCCCGTCTTGTCTGCGTGGCCCGCAA
Source organism: Burkholderiaceae bacterium (assembly GCA_046594635.1). Classification (GTDB taxonomy): domain Bacteria; phylum Pseudomonadota; class Gammaproteobacteria; order Burkholderiales; family Burkholderiaceae_C; genus CAISIP01. The sequence continues at coordinate 7,430 of JBKJRR010000240.1, read as the reverse complement.
GCAATCCTTGCGTGCGCGGCGAATGGCCACGACGAATACCAAGCGCTTGCCCGGAGCGCGCACTACCTCCTGATGCCGGGTTTGACCCGGCGCCATTGCTGAATTTACTTTTTGATGGAACCCACACCATGTACAACGACCCCTTCCTCCAAGCCGAACAAGGTGCCAGCAGCACCACCATGCCAACCATCGGCCACCTGATCAACGGCAAACTGGTGGCAGGCGGCAGCCGCTCGCAGGATGTGTTCAACCCGGCCACCGGCAAGGCGGAGAAACGTCTGTTGCTGGCCGACGCGGCCACGATGGAGCAGGCTATTGCCTCGAGCCAGGCAGCGTATCCGGCCTGGCGCGCCATGCCGCCCCTCAAGCGTGCACGTGTGATGTCCAAGCTCAAGCAGTTGCTCGAAGAACATGCCGACCAGCTGTGTGCCCTGCTGACCGCCGAACACGGCAAGGTCGTCGGCGATGCCATGGGTGAACTGCAGCGCGGTATCGAAAACGTGGAGTACGCGAGTTACGCGCCCGAATTGCTCAAGGGCGAGCACAGCAAAAACGTCGGCCCGTCGATCGACTCGTGGAGCGAGTTTCAGCCGCTGGGCGTGACGGCCGGCATCACACCTTTCAACTTTCCGATCATGGTGCCGCTATGGATGTGGCCGATGGCCGTGACATGTGGCAACTGCTTCATTCTCAAGCCATCCGAGCGCGACCCGTCCAGTGCACTGATGGTGGCCCAGCTGGCCCTGGAAGCCGGCCTGCCGCCAGGTGTGCTGAACGTGGTCAATGGCGACAAGGAGGCGGTGGACATATTGCTCACCGACAAGCGCATCGCTGCCGTCAGTTTTGTCGGCTCCACGCCAATCGCCGAATATGTGTATGCCACGGGTTGTGCGAATGGCAAACGCGTGCAGGCTTTAGGCGGCGCCAAGAATCATGCCGTCGTCATGCCCGACGCCGACGTGGCCAACGCGGTGAGCGCCATGATGGGCGCAGCATACGGCTCGTGCGGCGAACGTTGCATGGCCGTGCCGTTGATCGTGGCCGTGGGCGATGAAACCGCCGACGCGATGATCGCTGGCCTGAAGGTGGAGATCGCCAAGATGAAGGTCGGCCCCGGCAACGACGCGTCCAACGACATGGGCCCGCTGGTGACCAAGCCGCATTTCGAAAAGGTCGTGGGATACGTGGACCAGGGCGTCAAGGAAGGCGCCAAGCTGCTGGTCGACGGCCGCGGCGTCAAGGTTCCCGCCGGCAATAAAGAGGGTTATTTCCTCGGCCCCTGCCTGTTCGACGACGTCAAACCCGGAATGTCCATCTACCAGGACGAGATCTTCGGTCCGGTGCTGGGCATCGTGCGTGTCAAGACGCTGCAGGAAGCGATGGAACTGATCGACGCGCACGAATACGGTAACGGCACCTGCATTTTCACCCGCGACGGCGAAGCAGCGCGCTACTTCAGCGACAACATCCTGGTTGGCATGGTGGGCATCAACGTGCCGCTGCCGGTGCCGGTGGCATATCACTCGTTCGGCGGGTGGAAGCGGTCGCTTTTTGGTGATTTGCATGCCTACGGGCCGGACGCGGTGCGGTTCTATACCAAGCGCAAGACGATTACGCAGCGTTGGCCGTCGGCGGGGGTGCGGGAGGGGGCGGTGTTCAGTTTTCCGTCGAATCGGTAAAAGTTCCGGAGGCGGGGGGTCACACCGCCCACCGCGCGAAACCGCAGTCACGCCGCTGCTGGGCATCGGGAATTTGTCCTGGATCCGGTGCACCCGTGCGCTACGATGCGGGTAAGAAGGCCTGCGACTGCGACCACTACCATGCGATTGATTCGACCGACACCGATTTCCCCGCGGCCCGCCATAGTCGCCGCAATGTTGGCAGCGGCTGTCGCCTGGGGTGCGCCAATGGCATTGGCACAGACCAGCGCCGACGCCGCAAAGTACTACGAGGACGCTTTGGTGCGGTTCAACAAGCAGGACTTGCCCGGGGCCATCATCCAGCTCAAGAATTCGCTGAAGATCGACAACACCCAGTTGCCGGTGCATCTGCTTCTGGGCAAGGCCTTGATGCAGAGCGGCGAAGTACGGGCCGCCGAAGTGGCACTGCAGGAAGCCTTGCGTTTGGGCGTCAACCGCGCTGAAGTCGTCCTGCCGCTGGCCCAGGCCTACGTCGCGCAAGGCCGGCTTGCGGAAGTGCTGGAGCGCTCCACGTTCGGTCCTGCGGGGCTTCCACCCGGCGTTCAGGTCAAGCTCCATTTGTTGCGAGCGTCGATTCACTCCGATCTCGGCGACCATGGCAAGGCGCTACGTTCGATGGAGGAGGCGCGCGTGCTGGATAGCCGCAACATCGACGTGTGGCTGGCCGAGATCCCGATCCGCATCCGCGCGCAGCAGTTCAAGGAAGCGAGCGCCGCTTTAGAAAAGGCCATGTCCTTCGCGCCGCCGGGCAATGCCACGATCGGCCTGTACGAGAAGGCGATGATCCAGCACGTGCAAGGCAACCTTGCCGGTGCACTGGCCCAGTACGACCTTCTGCTGCAATCGGATCCCGCTCACACGGAGGCACGCGTGGCGCGGGTGGGCATCCTGATCGACCTGGGCAAATTCGCCGACGCGGCCAAACAGGTCGCCGAGTTGGAGCCGCGTTCGAAGCTGGACCCCCGGATCCCGTATTTCAAGGCCTTGCTGGCCGAGCGCGAGGGCGACGTTGCCGGCACACGCGCGGCGCTAAAGCAGGTGACGGATCTGCTCGACGCTGTCGCCTTCGACTTCATACGGTACCGCCCGCAGCTGCTCATGCTCAATGGCCTTGCGCATTTCGGCCTGAATGAGGGTGAGAAGGCCAAGAAATACCTGGAAGCGTTCCAGCGTGTGCAAAGCGGAAGTCCGGTATCCAAATTGCTGGCGCGCATCTATCTGGCCAACGGCGACCCTTCGCAGACCGCGATCGTGCTGGAGTCCTATCTGCGCGCGCAGCCGGGTGATGGCCAGGCTCTGACGATGCTGGCGTCCGCCCATGTCGCAATGGGTCGACATGCAAGGGCTGCCACCTTGATGCAGGAGGCCCTCAAGGCGCAGGACCATCCATCGTTTCGGGCGGCGCTGGGGCTGACTTTGCTGGGCGATGGACAAAAAAGCAATGGCCGGGCTCAACTCGAGGCGGCGTACAAGAAGGACCCGCGGCAAACACAGGCGGCTACCGCACTGATCCAGCTGTACCTGCGCGAGGGCCAGTCGCGCAAGGCCATTCCGGTGGCCCAGGCGTTGGTGAAACAGCAGACCGCCAATCCGAGTTTTCATAATCTGCTGGGCATGGCGCAGGGGCAGGCGGGTGAGGTCGCTGCAGCCCGCGCCTCCTTCGAAAAAGCGATCGCGCTGGATGGCGCTCTGTTGGCCGCCAGGCTCAATCTGGCCCGACTGGAGATCGCGCACAAGGAATACGGCGCGGCAACACAGCGGCTGGACGCCATTTACCAGGCCCACCCCAAGAACAGCGAAGCCATGTACGAGCTGGCCCTGATTTCCGAACGCAAGGGGCAGCAGGCCGACGCGCAGCGTTGGCTGGAGAAGGCGCGCGACGCGGCCAGTGCCAAAGACCTGCAGTGGGATCTGGCGCTGGTCGCGTTCCATCTGCGCCAGGGTCGCGCGGCGGCGGCCCTGGAGGCTGCCAAGCTGGCGTCGGCAAAGGTTCCGGACGATTTGCAGGCGCTGCTGGCCTACAGCAGGGCCCAGCTTGCCACCGGCGATGCAATCGCCGCCAAGAACAGTTTGCAAAATGCCACGCGTTTTGCGGCGTTCGAGCCGCGCGTGCAGGTGGAGATTGCCGGCCTGCAAATCGCCGCGAACAACCTCGCAGGAGCGGTCTATAGCCTGGAGAAGGCGCTATCCAGCGAACCTGACTATGCGCCCGCCCAGGCTTTGATGGTCGAGGTCGAGATGCGCCAGGGCGACATGGCGAAGGCCGAGGCCCGTGCCCGTGCTCTCGTGGCACGACATCCACAGCAATCCATTGGACACAGCCTGCTCGGGGACGTCGCATTGGCCAAAGGCCTGTCGCAGGGAGCAGTCGACTCATACCGACGCGCTCATGACATCGCACAGTCGACGGAGTCCGTATCCAAGCTGTTTCGTGCATTGTGGGCGCAGGACAATGGCCGCTCGTCGCTGCCGCTGGCCGAGCAGTGGCTCAAGCGCCATCCGCAGGACCTGACGATGCAAAAGGCGCTCGCCGACGGCCATGCACGGGCCGGTAACTTCCAGGCCGCCGGGCGCGCCTATGAAGCGGCACTGAAACTGAACCCTAAGGATGCGGAAGTGCTGAACAACTTGTCCAACGTGCAGCTGCGGCTGAAGGAACCGGCCGCAGCGATCAAGACGGCGGAAGCCGCACTGGCCGTTGCACCGGGCAACCCGCTGATCTCGGACACCCTGGGCTGGGCGCTGCTCCAGAACGGCGACACCGACCGTGCGCTGCAATTGTTGCGCGAGGCCCGGCTGCGTTTGCCGGATCATCCTGAAATACGTTACCACCTGGCAGTGGTGCTGGCCAAGACCGGCCGTTCGATCGAAGCCCGCGATGAACTGAACGCGGCCCTGCGATCCGGCGCCGATTTCGAAAGCCTTGCCGCCGCAAAACAAATGTTGTCGACACTCAAGTAAGACGCTACGGATTATCAGCCCAGTCGACCTGTCGAATAGTCTTACACTCGCCAATAATTTGATTCCACATTCCTCTTCAAACCATTGATTCACTGGGATTTTTTTTATTGGCGCAATAATTGCTTATCAGGCTCAATATTCAGATTGAATTTTGTACAGCCAACAGCCCGAGGGGCCTGAACATGCAGAAAAAGAACAACCATTCGGCTTTGGCCGGAAAACTTGCCGTAGCACTGTCGCTGTGGATGGCGTACGGGGCTGCTTATGCGGTCCAGACGTGGAGTTCCTCCGCCTGTGCCACTGGTTCTACGACCGTTGCGTGCGCTAGTGGCCTGTCGGTCGAGGGTTATTCGACGGCATATCTAAACAACAGCAAAGCCAAAGTAGGCACTTCCTTTGTTACGGCGAACGTCAACAACTCAAGCGGCTTGGGGGTTGTCGCGTCAAGCGAGTCAAGCACAGACGGCTCAAATTACATTGATAGCAACGCAGGGACCGACGCATTGTTGCTCAACTTCACGACTGCCTCGACGTTGACAAGTCTCAATATTGGGTGGTCTGGCGACTCGGATCTCTCGATTTTTGCTTGGACCAATACTGGTGCACCGTCTGTGACCAATTTCGGCCCCTCAAGTTTGACAACTACTGGCTCCGGGTGGTCTTTGATCGGGAATTTCTTTAATGCTGGTCAGGCGACCGGTGGCACTGTTACCGTCCCTAGTACTCCTGCTATCTATTCAAGCTACTGGCTTGTCAGCGCTTACAACTCTTATTACGGCGTCAGCACCCCCGACTCAACGGTTGATGCTTTCAAGATCTTGGCGATATCAGCGCAAAACTGCGTAGGAGCCCAATGCCCGACGGCCACGAGCGCAGCAAGAGTGGCCAGTGTCCCCGAACCGGGCTCCATGGCCCTGATTGGCGCGGCATTCCTGGGTATGTTGGCAGTGCGCCGTAAATCGAGGTCGGCCGCCGGTTGACGCAGCAAATAGTCGAACAGCAAAAAAGCACCGATCTCCCGGTGCTTTTTTGTTTGTCCTGACTCGTCGCACCCTGCGGCCCATCACGGCGTGCATTCACGTTAATTGCATATCGTCGATGCCACTTCAGGACAACACCATCCGAGACCACCTCGCATCCACAAAAGCCAGGATCGGCATCGCGAACTCATGCATGAAAAAATTCATCTGCTGATCTGTTCAGCGCACGCATCGTGTTGCACACTGTGCGTATCAAAAAAATCCCGCAGAAACACTTGATGCTGATCGGCCTCCCGCTGGAAATCAAGAACCACGAATACCGTGTTGGCCTGACCCCCGCCAGTGTCCGTGAACTGACCTCCCATGGCCATTCTGTCTTGGTGCAAAACGGTGCCGGTGACGCCATCGGTCTGTCCAACGCCCAATACACCAGCGCCGGCGCAACACTCGCCCCCGACGCCGAGACGGTCTTCGCCCAGGCTGACATGATCGTCAAGGTCAAGGAGCCACAACCGCAGGAATGCGCAATGTTGCTCCCCGGCCAGGTCCTGTTCACCTATCTGCATCTCGCGCCCGATCCGGAACAAACCAAGGCGCTGGTCCAATCCGGTGCAGTATGCATCGCCTACGAAACCATCACCGGCTCCGGCGGCGGACTACCGCTGCTGGCCCCGATGAGCGAAGTAGCTGGTCGCATGGCGGTGCAGGCAGGAGCAGCCCACCTGGAAAAATCAAAGGGTGGCAAGGGCGTTGTGCTCGGTGGTGTACCTGGGGTGCCCGCTGCCCATGTGGTCATCATCGGCGCTGGCGTCGTCGGCACCCATGCCTTGCAAGTCGCGGTTGGCATGGGCGCTCGCGTGACCATCCTGGACAAGAACGTCGATCGATTGCGCCAACTCGACCTTATGTTCGGCAACCGCATCAATACCTTGTACTCCAGCACGCAGAACCTGGAAGAGGCGGTGCTGAACGCCGAACTCGTCATTGGCGGGGTGTTGATTCCAGGTGCCGCGGCGCCCAAGCTGGTCACACGCAAGATGATTGGCGCGATGAAAAAGGGCGCCGTCGTCGTCGATGTGGCGATAGACCAGGGAGGTTGCTTCGAGACGTCACGCCCCACGACCCACGCCGATCCGACATTTGTTGTGGACGGCGTCGTGCACTACTGCGTTGCCAACATGCCGGGCGCTGTGGCGCGCACATCGACATTTGCGTTGAACAACGCCACAATCACCCACGCCGTCGCGTTGGCAGACAAAGGCTGGAAGAAGGCACTCCGGGACGACCCGCATCTGATGCACGGATTGAACGTGGCTGAAGGCAAGGTGACGTACGCCGCGGTTGCCACCGCGCTGGGCTATGACTTCACGCCAGCGCAAAGTTTGCTGAGTTGATGGTTCGCTGCCACTGATGAGCCACAACGCGCCGCGGTGGAAGACCCCCAGCGAGAAACCGACAATTGACCTATCGAAGCAGGACGTTGAGACCAGGTTGCAGGTCGGATGCATCGATATAGCCGATGGCGCCCGGTGTGGACGTCACAAAGCGAATCACATCGCTGCTCTTGCCTATTTCGCGCGGCGAAGCACCCTTGCCGATATAGCGGCGCACGGTCCAGTATGCGGTGTACTTGTCTTCGTCCTGGTTCAGGAACAGCTGCAGGAAGCGGGTGCGGACCTCGCTACCCGCATTGGCGTTAATGGCCGTGACCGCCACCCCATCGACTTCGATCACCCGGCCGGTGTAGATGCGCGCAAGTGTCGGAGCGTCCATACGCTTGATGCTGGCG